>JACPGD010000495.1 GCA_016182645.1 Candidatus Hydrogenedentota bacterium
AGACTGGCACTTGGGGAGGACTTTGCTGCGCACGAGCCTCTTGTGGTCCGCCCAGGGAGCCAAATACGAGCAACAGGACTATCGTCGCAAGGACAGCCCCGCCTGCCAGTCCTCGGGCGCCATGCTGTCTTTGTTCAGGCATCGCCAGCACGTACCGGATCCGATCCACAAGCGAACCGTCGCTCATGGCCGGCGCGAGCGCCGAGGTGCTGTGCGCAAGCTCGGCGAGACGTGAAAGGGCCTCCGCATAAGCATGAGGGTTGCCATGTGTGGCCACCGCGAGGTCGTCGCAGCATAGTTCCCGCTCGATACGGATGCGGCGGGACAGCCACCAGGCGGCGGGGTGAAAGAAGAGCAGGGTGAGCATGACGTTTTGCAGCAGGTTGAGCAGGAAATCGTGGCGGCGGATGTGCGCGAGCTCATGGGCGAGCACGGCTCCGAGCGCGGCGGGGGTCAGGCCGCAGCAGACGGCGGCCGGCAGCAGAATGACGGGGCGCAGCGTGCCGATTATACACGGCGTTTTCACGCGCACAGACTCGAGTGCGCGCACGGCGCGCGAAACCCGCATGCGCAGCGCAATGTCCTCCAACAGTGCTGCGATGCGTTGCTCGACGGGTCGCGCACCAATATGCCGGAGCGATTGTGTGTAAGCTAGGCTGGCGAGTAGGCGCAGCGCCATCAGGGCGATCCCGCCCAGCCACGCCACGCCGAGCCAGGGTGCGGCCGCGTAGAGTTGATGGTCCAGACGGAGCAAGAGCGGAAGCGGCCGTTGAGCGGAAATGGCCCATGTCGGTGCCGTGATCGCCAATGAGGCTAGAGCTTGTTCGGGCGAGGGCAGCGGACGTCGCGGGCGGGTGGGGACGATGAGGAAAGTTGCCGGTTGCTTGTCCGCCGCGGCCACCGCAGGCGCTTCCTGCGCGTTTCGAGCGGGGGTGCACCACCACAACGTGCCCAGGGTGAGCGCCGTCATAAACACCAGCGCGCTGTAAGCCGCAATGTAGCGTGCCTGGGGCCGCGACCGGCGCAAGAATACCGTGAAGGCCAGCCCCAGCAAGCCCACCGCGGCCCCCTGCCACAGCACGTGATAGAGGGTCAGTCCCAGCGCCAACAGGTATTCGTTGTTCACGAGCGCGTGGTGTGTCATGGCGTTCCCCTCTTGTGTTCTTCGAGCAGCCTGCGAATGGCCTCAATTTCCTTGGCGGAGGTACTGCGCTCTTCAATCGCCCGCACCAGCAACTGTTGCAGGCTCCCGTCAAATGCCCGGTCCAACAACTCGCGCACGAGCCGCCGCTGTGTCGCGGTCTTCGTGATGGCCGCGCGATACACATGGCTGCGCTGGTCAGTATCTCGCTCCACCAACCCCTTTTCCGCCATCACCTGCATCATCTTCAGAACGGTGGTATACCCCACGGGCCACGACGGCAGCAGCGCCTCATGAACTTCGCGCACCGTCGCCCCGCCCCGCCCCCAGAGCACCTGGAGAATTTCCAGCTCCGCCGGCGTCGGCTGGAGCGATGCTTCCTTCCGTTTGCGTCCCAAGTCTCCTCCCTCGCCGGTTTTCCCGAACCGGCGCCTCGCATCAGATGGCGCTTCTGCCTGGTGCGAAGCGCCCGTGTCTGAGGATGTTTACATTCTTATACGATATTTTACGTAGTTTGTCAACGAAAAAAATCGTACCATGAACTGCCAGGAAAACCAATCACTGTGTTTGACCAGCCCGTCCCCACCGACACGCCCCAGGCGCTCAGCGATCTCCGGGCGTGGTACCGGGACAACCTTGCCGCTGCCCCAAACTGACGATAGCCAAGTCCAGCGGCGCCCTGCCGGTACCGTCTATCCCATCGTCTCCGCGCAATTGCAATACCAATTCCCGAAGGCGGTCTGCCCTCACGGTATCCGGTGTCACCGGCTCGCCGATGAAAAGTTCGACGCGCTTGCCCCATTTCCGCAGGGGATTGCCCTGGCAGGCGCGGCCCTTGTGGCGGCTGAAGTAGCTTCCCCACAGGCCGCGCAGGGCCATGGGCACCACGGGCGCCGGGTTGCGCGCGATGATGCGCTCGACGCCGGTCTGGAAGGGCTGGAGATGGCCGTCGCCCGTCAGGCGGCCTTCAGGGAAAATGCACACGACCTGCCCGGCCTCGAGTTCCGCCGAGATCTGCTCGAACGACGCCTTCAGCATCCGGGGTGATTCTTTGACGGAAGCAATCGGAATGACCTTGCTATGGCGAAAGAACCAGCCAAGGAACGGGATCTTCAGGAAGGAGTGGTGCATGACGAAGCGGACGGGGCGGCGGCAGGCGCCTCCGATGATGAGCCAGTCCACAAAGCTGACATGATTGCACACCAGCACGGCGGGCCCGTCGCTGGGAATGTGTTCCAAGCCCCGCACGCGCAGGCGATACAGTATGTGACCCAGCATCCAGGCGATGAAGCGGATCAGGAACTCGGGGATGAGCAGATAGATATACACGCCCACGGCCAGGTTCAACACCGCGATGCTCAGAAAGATCACGGGAATGGAGACGTGCAGCGCGTACAGGCCCATGAGATAGCCCGAGGACAGCACCATCAGCAAGGAACTGAGGATGTTGCAACCGGCGACAGTACGCGAACGCTGGGCGGGCGCGGCGCGATGCTGAATGAGCGTGTTGAGCGGCACAATGAAGAAACCGCCGGCGATCGCGAGCAGGAACAGATCGACCGTGATGCGCACGCCGCCAAGAGTCCCCAGAAACTGGGGCACTGTCGCCAATGCGCCGTCAGGTGCAGCCAGCGAAGGTGCGCCCGCAAAAAACAGGTCGAGCGTGAACACCGTCATCCCCAGCGAGCCGAGCGGGACCAGGCCCAACTCGAGCTTGCCGCCCGAAAGCCGCTCGCACAGCAGGGAGCCGATGCCAATGCCGATCGAGAACACCGCCAGGAAGAACGTGACCAGGTGCGCGTCGCCGCCCAGCACGTCCTTGCAGTAGGTGGGAAAAAGCGCCAGCACCGTCGCCCCGAAAAACCAGAACCACGCCACCCCAAGCACGGCCAGGAAGATGGCGCGTTGCGCGCGCGTGAATTTGAAAATCTCCCACGTCGGGGTGACTGGGTTCCAGCGGACGCGCAGTTCCGGCGCTTCGGCGGGCAGCCGCGGCACGAACAGACTGACCGCGAAGCCGGCCACGGCCACCAGGACCACCGCCGCGCTGACGACGTGCGGCCCGAACGTCCCCAAGGTGATCAGCAGTCCGCCGCCGATGGTGCCGAGCAGGATGGCCAGGAACGTGCCCATCTCGACCAGCGCATTGCCGCCGACGAGCTCGCCGTTGTGCAGCAGTTGCGGCAGGATGCCAAACTTTACGGGGCCGAATACGGCCGATTGCAGGCCCATCAGGAACAGGACCACCAACAGGAACGGGAGGTGCTCCAGCCAGAATCCGAGCGCGGCCAGACCCATCGCCCCAATTTCCGCCGCCTTGGTCCACCGGACCAGGTGGTGTTTGGGATACTTGTCCGCCAATTGCCCGGCCGTGGCGGAGAAGAGGAAGAAGGGGAGGATGAAGATGCCGCCGCAGAGCGCGACCATTTGTTCGGTGGGCACGCCGCCCACGGCCGCCGCGCGGTAAGTAATAAGAATTACCAGCGCGTTCTTGAAGAGGTTGTCGTTGAAGGCGCCGAGGAATTGGGTCCAGAAGAGCGGCCAAAACCGCCGCGATTGCATGAGCGCGAAGGTGGACACGGGTGATTTCCTCCTGCACTTTAGGTTGACTGCTTACATTTTAACATCTAATTGTTAGAAATGCAACAGTTCTTGTTCCTATGATCCCCGAGAGAAAGTAGGGGAGGGGAAACAGGGTGGAGGGGGAATCGAGATGAGTTGCAGGGTGGCTGGAAAATACCGGGGACAGAAGCGCATGCTGGGACGAGCGAGCAGGGGAGGACCAGGAATGAGCACCCGGAGAGACCGCACTTTTCATAAGGGTTTGCTATCTTTCATGTTGCTTGGGCTTGGGGCCGCCACGGGTGCGGGCGCGGCCGCCGGGACTTTTGAGGGATATGCTGCCAGGACCGCGTTTGTGCCAGTGACGGAGGGGAACAAGCTGGCGGTGGACATTTTTCTGCCCGTGGAAGGGCCGGAACAAAGTTCCTTTCCGGTCGTGCTGAGTTACACGCCTTATCAGCGGGCGGAAATCGACCCGGCCACGGGCACGGCGCGCGACCTGATGCGCTCGCGGCTCCACCGGGATCTGGTGCGGCAGGGCTACGCGGTCGTCATGGCGGACATGCGCGGCACGGGCGCATCCACCGGCTGGCTGCTCGATTTCATGCCTGCGATCTGGGACGACGGCAAGGCGCTGGTGGACTGGATCGCCGCGCAGCCGTGGTGCGACGGCAACGTCGGCATGCAGGGCGGGTCATACCTCGGCTGGTCGCAGACGGCGACGGCGTCGCGGAAGCCGGCGGCGCTGAAGTGCATCGTGCCGTGCGTCATCCCGCTCGAAGGGTACACGGGCGAAGTCTGCCCCGGCGGCATGTACCTGCAGGGGTTTCTCAATCTGTGGTCAGGCTTCATGACGCCCGCGCAGCGCAATCATTACGTGCCAGGACGCAAGCTGCCGACGAAACCGGCGGTGGACGAAGACGGGGACGGAGAATTGGCCGATGAAATTCCCCTGGATCAGGACGGGAACGGCACGTTCCTGAATGACGGCTTCCCACCGAAGTATGCCGACGGCGCGGAACGGAAGCACGTGTATTTCCTGGCGACGCGGGAGCACGAGAAGGACTACGACTATTCGCAGTGGGCCAAGGACGCGCCGTTCGTCAACTCGAAGTCGCCACTGGGCTATACGATGTACGACCTCGGCCCGAACGCGCACGTCGAGGCGCTCCGCGAAAGCCACATTCCGATTTACAACGTCGGCGGATGGTTCGACGGCTTCACCCGCGGCACCTTCGAACTGTATTGCACACTCCAGGACACGAACCCCTCCAAGGCCATCGTGTTTCCCGGCTACCACGACGTCGAAGGCGGCCCCTACTATGAATATCTGGGTGAAGCACGCGGCGCGGCGGAGGACCTGCTCCTGAAAGAGCACCTGCGCTTCTACGACCGCTATCTCAAAGGCGTGGACAACGGGATTGACCGCGAACCGCCGCTGCTGATCTACGTGATGCACGGGGGCGGCTGGCGCCAGGAAAATGAATGGCCGCTGGCGCGCGAAGCGCGGCGCTTGCTTTACTTCGCCGAAGACCACACGCTGCGCGCGACGCCGGGGCCGGCCGGCAAAGACGAATACCGCGTGGACTACACGCACGATTCCCGCTACGGCGAGAACAACGGCAACCGCTGGATGGGCATCGGCGGCAATGCGCCCTCGTCCCTGCCCGTACGCACGGAGAAAGACAAGCAGTGCCTGGTCTATACAAGTGCGCCGCTGGACGCGGACACGGAAGTCACGGGGCATCCGCTCGTCAAATTCTGGGTGTCCAGCACCGCACCCGAAGGCGATTCTTTCGTGTACCTGGAAGAGGTCAGTCCCGAAGGAGAAGCCATGCTTGTAACGGAGGGCCAACTGCGCGCCGGCTTCGCCAAGCTGCACGACAACGACGACATCATCCGCGGCGGCAATTCAGACATCGAAGTGCTCCCCGAGTTGCCGTGGCACGGCTTTGAACAAGAGGATTTTCAGGAGGGGATTTTCGCCGGCGGGGCGGTGGTCGAAGTCACCATCGACCTCTTGCCCACCTCCTGGGTCTTCCGCAAAGGTCACAACATTCGCATCGCCATTGCCTGCGCCGACTTCCCCACCTTCCGCCTCAATGAGCGCCTCTGTCCCACGAACTCGCCTGCGGATCCAAACAACGCCGCGGCCGCGATCACGATTTATCGCGACGCGTCGCGGCCCTCGCGGATTGATTTACCTGTGGTGCGTTGACCGTGAAATGGGGGATGCCCGTCCCGAGAGGAGGCGCAATGCCCTCACAACAGCCCTCGCAAGTCAGTTTCTTGGGGAAGGCCTGTATGGTCTCTCTTGAAGCTGCGGCCGTTCTCCTTGTGATTGCGGCCTTGCTCTTCTTTCCGGCGCTGTGGTGGGCGATGAGGGGGGGAGATTTTCGCGGAGGGAACAACCTGAAAAGCTTGGGACTGGCACTGCGGAGCTACGCTCTAGATCACGAAGGTTATGCGCCCCCCCTGTCGGCAAGGCCGGGCCAGTTGCGGTTTGAGAGTGATGAGATCATTCCAAAGTACGTGTCGGAACCCTATCTCCTGATGAGTCACGCCGACCCGGTCGTTCTAGAGGCTGGGGATGCCAATCTGAGCATGCCATTTTGCATCGAACACTGCAGCTACTATTACCTGGGCTACGAAGTCTGGGATGACCAAACAGTCCAGGCATTTTCGGCCGGGTATGGAAAACACTTGGTGGAAGGACTGCCTTTTGATAGCGAGCTTCCGGTTGACCTTGCGCTGGGAAAACTGGTCCGGCTGAGCGATTCAGTCGATCGCGAGACGGCCCCGCATGCGGAAACGAATCCTCCGAATTGGGATGGTCCACGGCCCCGCGATTCCGAGATCCCTTGGCTCATTGAGCGGCCGCACGCCTATCCGGGCCCTTTTGGGCTTTACCTGATGGGGCCGGTGGTGCCGCTGTCGAAATCCGTTTTGGGAGGCTTGGTGCTGTATCAAGATGGCCACGTTGAATTTATTCGCTATCCAGGGAAATGGCCGATGACGGAGAAAACAATTTCGACACTGGAGGCACTGGCCACGGGGAAATGAGTATCTTGTGGACGGACTTGGATGAGGTTCTCCTAAAATCAGGATAGCCGGGCGAATCTCCGCCGTCATTAGTTCTGGAGCGTATAGGGTGCTTCCGCGCTCATTTTCGTGTTCCACATAATTCTCTGATGATATGCTTTGCGAGACGTTCGTCGATTTCTTCATGTCTGGTCCAGGACATCCTCCATGGTCATGAGCATGTAGGCGTCTCTCATGTTCTCTTCCAGCTCTTCCAGGGTTTCGCCTTGAGTCATGATATCGGGGCGCTCAAGCAGTTTTTCCACCCAAAACTTGTCCCCCTTCCAATAGACCATCCGCAATTTAGTTTTCATCTTCCACCTCCTGAAGCTCAGCACCTGCAAATCATAACATGGAGGGCCATGTCCATATTCGACGCAATCGTGTGCGCCGCCCTATTCCAACTCCGGCACATCCACCCAGCGGCGCTTGTGCCAGCTCTCGAGGCCGCATTCGGCGAGTTGGACGCCTTTGGCGCCTTCTTTGAGGGACCAGCGGAAGGGTTCGTCGAGCGCCACGTGGCGGAGGAAGAGTTCCCACTGGGCTTTGAAGGCGTTGTCGTAGGGGCGGTTGGTGGGGACTTGCGTCCAGCCGTCCCAGAAATTGATCGGGCTGTCCACGTCGGGGTTCCAGACGGGGCGCGGCGTGGCGGCGTAGCTCTGGGCGTAGCATTGGCGCAGGCCCGCGACCGCCGAGCCGCGGGTGCCATCGACCTGGAGCGTGAGCAGGTCGTCGCGCCGGACGCGCACGCACCAGGAGCTGTTGAAGTGGCAGATGATGCCGCGGTCCGTCGTGAATGTAGCATAGGCGGCGTCGTCCGCCGTGGCGTCGTAGGGTTGGCTGTGTTCATCCCAACGCCTGGGGACGTGCGTCGCCCCGAGGCACGAAACCGCGGTCACATTGCCGAACAGATTGTCGATAACGTAGCGCCAGTGGCAGAGCATGTCCACGATGATGCCGCCGCCTTCCTCGGCGCGGTAGTTCCAGGAGGGCCGCTGGCAGGGCTGGTCTTCGCCGGTGAACACCCAGTAGCCGAATTCCCCGCGCACCGACAGGATCTCACCAAAGAAGCCCGTATCGATCAGGTACTTCAACTTGAGCAAGCCCGGCAGCCACAACTTGTCCTGGACCACGCCGTGTTTCACGCCGGCCTGCTCGGCCAAATGGTAAAGTTCGAGGGCGGCCACCGCGTTGGTGGCGGTGGGCTTCTCGCAATACACATGCTTCCCCTGCGCGATCGCCTTCTTGACGGCCTCAACGCGGTGCAGTGTGGTCTGCGCGTCAAAATAAACACTGTACTTCGGGTCGCTGAGGACGGTGTCGAGGCTCGTGCTCCAGGGCAGGTGCCCATGCGCGGCCGAGAGCGCGTGCAGCTTGTGCTCGTTGCGTCCCACGAGGACCGGCTCCGGCAGGAGTACCTGTCCTTCGCCCGCGCGCAGCCCGCCCTGCTCCCGGATGGCCAGGATGGAACGCACCAAATGCTGGTTGGTGCCCATGCGCCCCGTGACGCCGTTCATGATTATGCCGATAGGCTGCGTGTGCATCTGAATCCCCTTGCCTGTTGCCCCGCTCATGGCCCTATTGTGCAGATTTTTCAGGCGGTGTGCGAGTCATGTGTTGACGCGGCATCCCCGTCGCGTCTCCCCGCGCGAGGTCTCCACGGCAGAGGTGCAATTTTGCGTCTGTTCCGCTACCCTGTACGGGGGGTTCCGGGGAGCGTGCTGACAGATGGAGGTCCACGGTGGCCCAGTTTGAGACGCGGAATGAACCGCCCATCGGCGTGGCGCAGCAAGCCGACAGTATTCGCGCGCAATTGACCCGTTCGCAACGGCAGTTTGTCCTCACACGCGCGATCATTCTCGTTCTCGCTTTTCTGGTGGCCGCTCTCCTGGTTGCCGACATGCGGCGCCTCGCGGGGCAGGAAGCCCCGCTGGTGATGGCAGCGCAAGACGCCAGCCTCGGCCTCGAACGGGCCAGCAACGCCCTGCGCCATTTTCTCGTCACGGGCGGCCCGGCAGCACGGGACGAATACCAGGCGGCATGGGCAGACCTGGTGGAGCCGGCCCTGCGCCGCCTCGATGTCAAGGAGGCCCGCCGGGGCGCCCCCCTGCCGGCGGCGATGAACGATCTGCGGGAGAAGCAGCGTGCCCTCGAACAAGCGCGCCTCGCCCCGGACTGGACGCCGGAACGCCTGCCGGCAGCGGTGGAAAGCCTCGAAGCAGATCTTCGCGCCGTGCGCACCATGCTGACAAGCCACGGACAGGTGGAACGCGCGACGATGCTTCAATCCGTGCAGCGCCTCTCCTCGATTTCGTTCATGGTCTTTGTACTGGTACTGGCAATCGGTCTCATCACGCTGTTGACCTCGATGCGCGTCGTGAGGCAGTTGTCCCGTGCGGTCATCGAGCCCGTCGAGCGCCTGGTTGAGGCCGCCGCGCAACTGGCCGCCGGACAATTGCGTGAGGACCTCCCCATCACGGGCCGCGACGAACTCGGGCGGCTGGCCAAGTCCTTCAACCAGTTGCGCGTGTCGCTCGCGCTGGCGGAAATGAAATACCGCAGCCTGTTCGCCAATACGAGCAACAGCATGCTGCTCCTCGACACGGCCACGTTCCAGATCACCGATGCCAACCGCAGTTTTGAACTGCTCACCGACTTAAAGCGCCGCCAATTGCTCCAGCGCAACGTACTGGACCTGTTCGAGGAGGAGCAGCGCGCCGTGCTGGAAGCCGGCCTGAAGGAAGCCATCGCCCAGGGGCAGCACACCGTCACGGGGATCATCATGACCTCTCCCGCGAAACTCATGGTCGTGCTCGATGTGCGCATCACCAGCGTGCAAGTCTCGACGGAAAAAGTGATGGAACTCACCTTCATCGATGTGACCGAACAATACGTGAAGAACAAGGCATTGTCGGAAATTGCGTTCAAGGACGAATTGACGGGGCTTTTCAACCACCGCAGCTTCTATCAACGCCTGAACGAAGAAATTCAGCACGCCCGCGAGAATGATCGATCCTTGGTGCTCTTGTTTGTCGATCTCGACAATTTCAAACGCTGTAACGATACCTACGGCCACCAAATCGGCGATCAATTGCTGCGCAACGTCGGCGGTCTCGTCCGCGACCACATCCGTCAGGATCGCGACGCCGGGTTCCGCTACGGGGGGGATGAATTCGCGGTGCTGCTCCCCGAAGCGCGTGTCAACGTCGCCGAGCGTATTGCCCACCAAGTCCGCGAGGGCTTCGAATCCATCGAACAGTACGGCACCTCGATGAGCATCGGCGTGGCCGAATGGAAGGAAGGCATGGACGCCGAGGCGCTGGTGAAATCCGCGGACGGCGCCCTCTACGCCGCCAAGTCGGCGGGCAAGAACACGGTCCGGATCTCGGAATAAGGGCATCGGACGGAGCGGACCGATCAGACAAGCCGGTCAGGTTAGACGAGGCGCGGTGGTCTTTATGAAGGAGCGTTTCACTGCGCGGCGTGGGGCTGAAAGGGGTGGGCGGCGAAGAGGCTTTCGATGAGCGCCTTGGCTTCGTGGTGGATGGTGAGGGCGACGTCGGGGCCACCGGAGTTTTCTTCGCCATATTGTTCGTGCTCGTAGACGTAGGGTTCCTCGGTGTCCCACTGGCTCTTCGGCACCATGTAGCCGATTTCGTCGTTGGCGAGACCGATGACGAGAGCGAGGCGCGGGCCTTGCTCCATGACTTGCCGCAGGGGCGGCACTTCCTGTGGTTCGATCTCGAAATCGCGCCCGGGCAGGGCTTCGACGCCGCCTTCGACCATCTCGGGATAGATCTCGCCGGGGATGCCCACGAGCAGGATGTCGCCGATGCGCAGCGCGTTGATCTCGGTCTTGGCATAGCCGCCGAGGTAATAGCCTTCGTGGATCAGGCCGAGCATGATGGCGTATTTGAACATGCCCTTTAGCGGCGCCTTGATGGTCCTGGCGGCGACGGCGATCAGCGGGCGCTCGTTCTTCCATGCCTGATCGCTGCGCAGCGCCCGGTCCGCGAGGATGGCCAGGTTGTAGCCCAGCGACTCGGCCTTCTCAAAGCTTGCGTCTTTGAAGCTTTGCTGGCCGTCGCGGTGGGGCACCGTCGTGTGCAGTTGCGTCATCAACCCGCCGATCTGCCCTTGGAAATACAGGCACATGCCGCCGAAGCCTTTCACGCCGTTCGGTTCCGGCACTCCCTGTTCGAGCCCCTGGCGCAGGTAGTGCGCAAAATCGGAGGTGATGCTGCTGTTTCCGCCGCCGAGCGTCTCGGCGTGATTGCCCCAATTCACGAACGTGGCCACGGTTTCGTCGCCGCCCGGCTTGGTGAAGCGGAAGAGGTACATGGTCTGATCTATGACTTGCGGCTTGCGCGAATCGTCAACAAATCCGTCGATGGGTACCTCGACGCTCGCGCAGGTCATGTCCACCGGTTGCAGCTCGCGCACGGCCTCCTCGATGGCTTGCTGCGCCATCGCTTGGATCAGGTCCACGTATTGCGGCTGAAACCCCCACACCGGAATCGGGCCGCTCCAGATTTTCATCGTGTCCGGCGTCTCATGATTGTGCGTGCAACTGAACAACACATGATCAATGTGCAGCGACGGATCAAGACGCTTGCGGATCGTCACAAACTCGTTGTGGAATATCCCGATGCTGTCGAGCGTCACAAGCACCAGCGTCACGCCGTTGTTCCGCAACGCCAGCGCCCGCACCCACAGCGGGTCATGCATGTCCTTCGCCGGGCGGTTGCTGTTGAACCCGGCCATCCACACCCCGTCGAAATTGCCGTCGCCGTTGCGGTCGGTGTAGGTGTCCGCGTCCTTGTCGAAGCGCCCATTGCCATTCTCATCCCGCCAATCGTCGTATTGCTCAAAGACGGGGCTGATGTCCCGCTTGGCCACGCCCACTTCCAGCGGTCCCGTGCCCATCGCGGCGTCCGGCGCGGGAAGCACGAAATCCAGTTCATACCCGTGATGCGGCCCGCGGCGGCGCGCATACAGTGCGAGCGCCACGGCCAAGACAAGCATAGCGAGTACAGTAATGATCTTGTGATTGCGGATGAACGACAGCATGGTTCCCTCTCCCCCGCTGGCCCGCAGCACGATTGCCGCATGCCGCGACTATAGCACGACTGAAGGCGCCCCCGAAAGGCAGACTTGTTAAGTATACTGAACTTATGTATACTCCACAAATCCGGACGCATGGGGCGTCTAGAAAAAGAAAGGAATCTCCCGATGAAAACGATTCGACTCAGCTCCCTCGGAAAGACCGCCGTCGTGCTGGCCTGCGCCGCCCTTGCGGCCTCTAGCCTGACTTGGCGGGTCTCGCGCGCGGCAGCCCAGGATCAATCCGCCGCAGACAGCAAGACCGCGGTGGTTCTAGTAGGTCATGGCGGCCCCGCGCGCGATTTCCCGCGTTTGAAAGAGTATTTTGCGAAGCACGATGAGAAGAGCCCGGAGACCGAGCAGCTCGAAGCTGACATGCGCGACTGGCCCAGGACCGCTGAGAACGACCCGTACTGGGCCGGATTCATGAAGGTCAAGCACTCGCTCGAAGCCTCTGGCCGCTACCAGTCCGTCCATGCCGCCTTCAACGAATTCTGCGCGCCGACGCTCGGAGCTGCTCTGGAGCAAGCCGCCGCTGGCCATCCCGAGTCCATCATCGTGGCCAGCATCATGCTCACGCCCGGCGGCAGCCACTCCGAAAAGGACATCCCTAAATCCATCGATGCCTTCAAGGCAGCGCACCCGGAATTGAAGGTCATCTACGCTTGGCCCTACAGCGAGCAAGACATCGCGGATCTGATCCAAGCGCAGGTCGAGCGTTTTATTCCTGCTGGCTCGTAGCATACGTGGTTAAGCAATAGGCCCTGCTCGATGCTCTGCGGGCCGAACTGCACCTTGCTTGTTTAACTAACTGAACTTTTGGCCTAGGCCTGAGCGTCTGGTCGAAATGCCAACAGAAAGGAACAACACCATGTCTCGCAAAGGTTTCACCCTCATCGAACTCCTCGTCGTCATCGCCATCATCGGCATTCTCGCCGCCATCCTGTTGCCCGCGCTCGCCCGAGCGCGCGAAGCAGCGCGGCGCGCCAGTTGCCAGAACAACCTGAAACAGTGGGGGCTGACGTTCAAGATGTTCGCAAACGAATCCCAAGGACAGCGCTTCCCCATGATGCAGACCGCCTGGGAGCCCATCACGAACTGTGACACCGGCGCCGTCGTCCATGCGGCCATGCCGTTCGTCGGCGCACCGACGCATTGGCTGAACGCCAAGATGAGTCAGGTGTACCCCGAATATCTGACCGATGCCGCCATCGCGGTCTGCCCATCATCGTCAAAGGTCACAAAAGACAGCCTGACGAATGCGGAAACGGGCGCTCCCGAGGCGCACTGGGTGTGCTTCAAATCGCAGCCTGGACCCTCCTTCGTTCAGTTTGATCGGGAGCGTGGTTTGGCGCTGATGGATGAGTCTTATTGGTACAGCGGCTACGTCTTTGACCGCACCGATGAAAGCGATCCCCAGGCCCCGATTTCCGAACTTGTGGACGACGGTGTGGGAGATGGCCCGGCGCAGTTGGTCTACGGCCTGGCAGCAGTTATCGGTGGTTTTTTCGGAGGCGAAACGGATATGGACATCGATCTCTCCCCCTTCGGGAGCGGCCTCGGCAACGCGGGCGGAGACACGCTTTATCGCCTTCGTGAAGGTGCAGAACGCTTCCTGATCACCGACATCAATAACGCCGCAGCGTCCACCCAGGCACAGAGCAACGTCTGGGTAATGACCGACCGCCTCAGCACCGTGGTCACCGACTACAATCACGTGCCGGGTGGCGCCAATGTGCTTTACATGGACGGACACGTCAGCTTCACACATTATCAGGATGCGGCGCCGGTTTTGGAAGGGATCGCGCGCACCTTCGGCGAAATGACCACCCACAACTAGCCAGCAGGCAGTCTCGCGCTCGGCAGTAGTCTCGTGTATGTCGAGCGCGAGGCTTGCCTGCTCTTAATTCCAAGAACAGCAGCTAGATTCAAGTCGCGCGTTCAGCGAACGCGCGACAACGATCGTTGAGCGATGGCATATCATAACCACCTTCGGCACAGTTACTTCCGATGCACTTCACCCTCTTGAATTTCTTGTTAGCGACCCCTATTTTTGCATCATGTATTTCCCACTTGATTTTTAAGGCAATCATATGTTAAGTTATGTCAACAGTCGGTAGCGTTACCGATTGAATCCAGCAATCGCGAAAAAGGAAAGGGTCTTCATCATGCGTCACCGGGGGTTCACTCTCATCGAATTGCTCGTGGTCATCGCCATCATCGGTATTCTGGCCGCAATCTTGTTGCCGGCCTTGTCTCGGGCGCGCGAAGCGGCACGTCGGGCTTCGTGCCAGAACAATCTGAAACAAATGGGCGTCATTTTCAAGATGTTCGCCGGCGAAACGCGCGGCGAGAAGTTTCCGCAACGGAAAGTTTTCAAGTGCAACGGCGCCCTCAGCAACGACATGATCTTCGACGGCGTGGCCATTATCCCGGAATATCTGGCTGACGCCAATGTCGTCTGGTGCCCGTCCTGGGCCGGACAGGTGTCCGCCCTCCAACGCTACGATGTCGTGAAGGGCAACAATAACGGACGCATCGACCCCTGCGAACTGACGAAGGAGCCGTACGACTACACCGGCTGGCTGATCATGGACGATGTCAACATTCTCGGCGGTCTGGAGCTGATCGAGGGCACGGGACCGAATGGACGCTATGAAGAAGCCGAGTATCTGAACACGCCGTGGGGCGAATTGGCCCAAGACAACGTGGCCAGCAACGGTGGCGCGAGCGATCAGGACTTCACGACCTCGGGTTATCCGGGCACCCAGGCCAACGGCGGCGATACCATGTTCCGCCTGCGCGAAGGAATCGAGCGCTTTCTCATCACCGACATCAACAACGCGGCCGCCAGCGCGGAAGCCCAGAGCGGCGTTGTGGTCATGTGGGACCACCTCACCACGGCGCCCCAGGATTTCGCCCATGTCCCCGGCGGCGCGAATGTGCTCTTCATGGACGGCCACGTCCAGTTCCAGAAATACCCTGGCGAGCGTTTCCCCCTGACGCCGGCCAGCGCGCGCACCTTCGGCCGCTACAACCGCCCGTTTGATGGGTTCTAGGCGTTCCTGTTTTAGAAGCGCGGGCGCCCACGCGGGGTGCCCCAACGGGTCAACTGAGTTTTGATCCCCACCCCCGCAGGCCCCTGCCGCCCCCCACCGCGGCAGGGGCCCAGCATTTGTACGGTGTCAATCTTGGCTGTTGTCGAGCGCCTCAGCCTGCAAGAGGATTCTTCGTAGTTCCGGGAGCAATGGCGGTAGGTCTTGTTGAGTAGTTTTCCAAATCACATCCATTGGTATTCGGTCATACTCGTGGACGAGAATGTTTCTCATGCGGCGTAGTTTGTTCCAGGGGATTCCGGGATATGACTGCCTGACGGCACTAGGAACAAGTTTGGCCGCTTCGCCAATGACTGAGAGACATGTAATTACGGCAAAGCTTGTCCTTCGGTCGCGTCGGAACTCATCGAAAGTCCGGTCTTTTGTGAACTCCTGAACGAACTCAATCCGTTCAATGATATGTTGGATGCGAATCTTCCATTGCCTCAGAGGCATGGAACCGCCTCTGAGTAGATTCCGTCTCTTAGCTCCTCAAACACGGCCTCCCGCATCACGAGATCGATCCTGTCCGTGTCAAACAACTTTTCGAGATACTCCTCCACTTCGTAAAACTCAAAAAGACTTACCGGCCGTTCGAATCGGACCAGAAGATCAATATCACTTCCCGCGTTATTGACACCACGCACAAGAGAACCAAATAGTTCGAGAGAAGAGACGCCCAAAGCCTCCAACTCTCGCCTGTGTTGGGCAAGCCTTTTCTTTACTTCATCGGCGGTAATCATTTGGTGCTTCGCCATCCTGAGTGAAACAAACCGAACTTTGACCATTATACCTTAAGAGCGAAGAAAGACCCTCTTGCTTCCGGCGGCGGGCCGTTGCTGTGCTTTTTCCGGACGGATATCGAAGACTGACTGCAAGAGGTTTGGCCCCCTGCCCTGAGATTGTTAGAATGAGGGCGGAGCACATGCCATGGCGGACGCAATTGAGAAAGCCATTTCCGATCTTGCGAACACGAAGGCGGGCTGGGTAACGCGGCGCGACGCGGCGGAAGCCCTGGGCGGTGCGGCGCGCCGGGCACTTGTGGCATTGCAGCGGCATGCGCAAGATGCGGACGTGGACGTGCGCGCAACGGTGACGAAGGAACTGGCGCGCATCGGCGCACCGGCACCCGCGCCAGAACCGGCGCCGCAAACATACAGCCTGAAGGAACTGGCGGAGAGTTGCGCCCGCGAAGGGGCGCGCTCGGTGGAAGCCGCCGGCGACGCGTACGTGGTGACGGTACAGGTGGAGGGGAAGCGAACGCAGAAAGTCCACATCGCGCTGGTGCAGCGGCCAGACGGCAAGCAGCTCGTACGTGTTTTCACCCGTTGCGGCGAGGCGAAGCCCGACCTGTTTCCCTGGCTCTTGCAGAGCAACGCCAAGCTCAACAACTGCGCGTTTGCCGTGGTCGAGGAGCAGGGGCGCGAAGCGGTTCTCTTGCTCGACAATTTCCCACGTGATCGCGCCACGCCGCAGATGGTGAAGAGCGCAGTGAAAGAAATCGCGCAGTATGGGGATTGGCTCGAGCGCAAGATTTCCGGAGAAGACCAGTTTTGAACGTGGGAACGTGCGAACGTGGAAAGGTGAGGAACGTGGGAACGTGAAAACGTGAGAAGAAATAAGAATACGCACAACTCGGAACTTGAAACCATGAAAGAAATCGTAGGGCTGGCTGATGCTGAACGGGTTTCACCGCCGAACCTGGAGTCGGAATGGCGGCCGGGCGCGAACCTGGAGGGACACAATCTCGAGGGGGCGCTGCTCGCGGGCGTGCACCTGAGCGGGGCCAACCTGCGCGGCGCCAACTTGAAAAACGCGGACCTGCACGGCGCGTTTCTTGATGGCGCGGACCTGCGCGACGCAGACTGTGCCGGGGCCAATCTTGCGCTGGCGGTGCTGGGTGGCGCCCAGCTTTCGGGCGCGCGCTTCACCGGCGCGAACCTGCGCAGTGCGAACCTGGTGGGCGCTACCGGCCACAACGCTGACTTTTCGAAGGCCGATCTCTATTACTCCCGTCCGGGTAATGCGGACTTGCAGGGCGCCGTGTTCCGCGGCGCGAATATCACGCGCGCGATTTTCCGCCGGGCCAATCTGCGCCACGCCGATTTCAGCGGCGCCTCGGGCAGCGCCAATTTCGATCGCGCGGACCTGGAAGGAGCCAAACTATGATTTTCGCCCATTTCGTGTTGGACGTGCACGAGTCCAACGCCTTCATCGTGGGGTGTAAGAAGACCCGCGAAGCGTTGCTGGTGGATGCCGGCGCGTGCGATGCGCGCTTCGCGCCGTTCCTGCGGCTGCATGAACTCCAACTCACGACGGTGTTCATTACGCATCATCATTTCGACCACACGGATGGACTGGCCGCGGTGCTCGACACCTTCGGCGCGCAACCTTACAGCTTTAGCGGCAACGTGGGCGGCCGCAAGACGGTCAAATGCGGCCACGGGGACACGGTGCGTTTCGGCGCCATTGAAGGCCGCGTTGTCCACACGCCCGGCCACACGCCGGACGGCATCAGCCTGATCCTGCCGGGCATGGTCTTCACGGGCGATGCGCTTTTCGCGGGATCGGTCGGCGGCACCGCGAACGACCGCGACGCGCAGCAACAACTTGACGCCATCCGCAAGCACATCTTCACCTTGGCTGATGATTACGAGATCCATGTTGGCCACGGCCCTTCGAGCACGGTGCGCGTTGAACGGGAATTCAATCCGTTCTTCAATTAAGTCGAAGAGCCGGAATCCAGCAAGAAGGCTTCGTATTGCTGCGGCGTGTTGATGCCGGGGAGAGCGGACGGGAGGGGGACCGTGCGCACCTTGCTTTTGTCGAGCAGGGATTGTACGGAACGCCGGCCCTCGTAAAGCAAGGTCTGCGCAGTGGCGGCCAGCCGGCGGTGGTAGAACGCGCAGAGGGGTTCCCGCGTGCCGTCGGGAGTGATCGGGACGACGCAGTCCACGTCGTCACGCTGCTCATACATAGATTCAATCAACGCCTGGGACAATACCGGCATGTCGCAGGCGATGACGAAGTTCCAGTCATGCGCGGTGGCCGCCAAGGCGCTGTAGAGTCCCATGAGTGGGCCTTGGGCCGGTGCGCGATCCTGGATGATTGGCAGGCCCAGGGAGGAGTAGACCTCCACGTCGTTTGCACTGACGAGCACGGCTTCGAACATGGGGCGAAGCTGATCCGTGATGTGTTGGATGAGGGGCTTGCCGTGCCATGGGAGGACGGCCTTGTTCCGGCCCATGCGCGTGCTGCATCCCCCCGCGAGAATAATGGCGGCGGCCTGCATCAGGGCGCGGCCTTGATCCGTGGCGCGGCGGTGGATTCACCGGGTGTTGTTTCCGCCGCGTGATGGCGCCCCGGCTGCGCACAGTGCTCGCAATGGACCCAGCCAGAATCGCCATCAATGTAATGCTCTTTCTTCCAGATGGGCACGCGGTGTTTCACTTCGTCGATAATGTAGCGGCAGGCGGCGAAGGCTTCATCGCGGTGCGGCGCGCTGGCACCCACCCAGACCGCGATCTGGCCGATTTCGAGCGTGCCCACGCGGTGGATGCACAGGGCATGATCGAGGCCGAATTTTTCGCGTGCTCCCGCGACTATACACGCGCCTTCCTTTTCGGCCATCGAGACGAAGGCCTCATATTCGAGGCGGCGCACCCGCTTGCCCTCGTTGTGATCGCGGACCCAGCCCTCGAAGGTCACGCAGGCGCCGGCACCGGCGGCGGCGAGTTGCGTTTTCAGCGCCTCGGGGTTGATGGGGCTGCCACTGATGCGAAACATGGTTCAGCCTCCGGCCACGGGCGGAATGAATACGACGTGGTCGCCTTCCTGGAGGGGCGTGTCCCATGAGCCGAACTCATCGTTGACGACGACACGAAGTTGGGGCACGCCGAGGCGGAAGCCGTGTCGCGCGCGCAATTCTTCGTAGAGGGCGCGGGGCGTGGCGGCCGCGGTGGCGAGACGCTCTTCCGAGAGGCCGCGTTGTTCGCGAAGTACCGCATAATAGCCGAGGTGGATGTTTCTTGTTTCTGTACTCACGTTGCTGCTCTTGCGCATGTTTGAGCGCCGCGCCCGGCGAGCGCGGCACGACTACTCTGAATAATCACTCATGCCGCCGCGCTTCTCCATGAGGCGGACGTCGCGGATGACAATGCCGTGGGAGAGCGCCTTGCACATATCGTAGATGGTCAATGCCGCCACGCAGGCGCCCGTGAGCGCTTCCATTTCCACGCCGGTCTTATGGGACACCGCGGTGTGGCAATCGATAATCACTTCGTTGTGTGTGGGCGCGGCGATGTGAACCTTGCAATCTTCGAGGCCGATAGGGTGGCAGAGCGGAATCAGTTCCCCCGTCTTCTTGGCGGCCATGGTCCCCGCGATGATGGCGGTCTGGAAAACCGGACCTTTCTTCGTCTTGATCTCGCCGTCCACGAGGTGCCGCATCACCGCTTCCGGCAGGATGACAGTGGCGCGGGCGTGGGCGCTACGCGCAGTGACGGCCTTCGCACTGACATCGACCATGCCGGGCTGATTCTCTTCGTTGATGTGGGTGAAACTGCTCACAATCTTTTCCGTGGGGCTATGGACAAAATGGACCCGATGGACGACCCTCCGCGGCAGTCCGATCCGTCCGATTTCACTCACCCTCCAATATGATACATCTCGACCTTGGGTTCGTGCACGGCGTGGGCGGCGCGTTCTTCGGAGTAGCGATCCGTCCTGGCGGTCCACAAACCTCGCATGAAAGCGGTCAGGGCCGCGTCATCGACACCATCGCGCAACAGTTGCTTCACATCGGCGCCGCGCCCGGCAAAGAGACAGGTGTAGAGCGCGCCGTCGGAGCTGAGCCGGAGCCGCGTGCAGTCGCCGCAGAATGGCTGTGAGACCGACGAGATTACACCGATCTCGCCAGCGCCGTCGCAGTAGCGATAACGCTCGGCCACTTCGCCAGCGTAGCTGGAACTGAGCGGTTCCAGTGGGAAGCGTTCATGGATGCGCCGGACCACCTCGCTCGATTGCAGGACCTGCCGGTAATTCCAGCCGTTAAGGGTCCCGACGTCCATGAATTCGATGAAGCGCACGATGCAGTCCGAGAAACGGAAGCGCTCCGCTAAATCCACCAGCGTGTGATCGTTGACCCCGCGTTGGACCACGACGTTGATCTTCACCGGGTCGAGAGCGGCCGCACGGGCCGCATCGATGCCCGCCAACACGTCCGCGGGATGCACGTTTCGGCCGTTCATGGCGCCAAAGACCTCCTCGTCCAGGTTGTCCAGGCTTACAGTCACCCGGCGTAGCCCAGCCGCCTTGAGGTCGGAGGCAAAATTGGGAAGCAGGACGCCATTGGTGGTCAAAGCGATGTCGTCGACGCCCGGGATGGCCGTCAGCATGCGGACGAGATCGGGGAGGTCCTTGCGGAGCAGCGGCTCGCCTCCAGTTATCCGCAGTTTTCTCGCCCCCAGCGCCACGGCCGCCCGCGACACGCGCACCATTTCCTCGAAGGTGAGCAAGGCTTCACGTGGGAGGAACTGGTAGTGTTCGCCATATTTGTCCGCCGGCATGCAGTAGGTGCACCGCAAATTGCAGCGATCCGTCACGGACATGCGCAAATCGTGCAGGGGCCGGCCCAGACGGTCAAGCACATGGTTCTGTAGGGGGGAGGTGTTCATCAAAGCATATAAACGCCGCACTCAGGCCTTTTGTTTCTGAGGCAGCTTCTCCAAATGGACGACGGCATTGTAGTCCGGCACGCCTGCCCCTTCGGCCCTCCGGCGGCGGTCGAGCAGCGTGTTGCCTTCGGGCCAATGCACCTGCAAGTTGCCGGCTTTGACCGGCGCTGTCTGAATGTGTCCGTGAAAGGCGCCGTGCTCATTGCGCAGCAGGACCGGATCCGCATCACACAGGTCGAGCTGTTGGGCATCCTCTGGGTTCATAAGAATGGCGAAACGTTTGGCGCCGGTCAGTTGATCGGTGGGCTCGTGCACCATGCTGTTGAATTGTTTCCCTCGCCGCGTGGACAGCAGAAAAGCGCCTTCGGGCAAGATTTGAGGCGCCAGGGTGACCAGCCGAAACCGCGCCTTCCCCGTCGGTGTCGGGCAGGCGCCGCCCGCGCACAAGTGACGTCCCCCGTACTGAAATTGATCGCCCTTTCGCGCGAGGTGCTGGATGCCGTCGTAATAGGGGACCACCCGCGCAATCTCGGCGCGAATCGCGGCGGTATCCTCGTACTGTAACTTTTCCGCCAGTTCCGGGCGGACGCGCCGCGCCAGATCGAGAAAGACCTCCCACTCGGGCCGGGCCTCGCCGATGCGGCGTCCGGGGATCTCGGGACTGAAGATCACGCGCCGCTCGGTGCTGGTTTGGGTGACGCCGCCAGGCGTCTCGTAGCGGGTGGCGGCAGGCAGCAAGAGGACCGCCTCGCCTGGCTCGAGGAGCATCTGGCCGCTGAGCACGATGTCCATGTGCACGCGTAACGGCACGCGCTCGAGGGCGGCCCGCACGTGTTTGGGGTCGGGCAAGACTTCGAGGAAATTGCCGCCGACGGAGAAGAGCACGTCGAGCGCACCGTCCGCGGCAGCGTCCACCATGTCGGGCGCGGCGAGGCCGGGCGTGCTGGGCGGCGGAAAGCCCCAGAGCTCCGCGAGGCGCGTGGCATGCTCCGCGGTGACGGGCAGGCCGCCGGGGAAGGCGGTGGCATACGCCCCCATTTCGGCGCCACCCTGCACGCCGGAGTGGCCGCGGATGGGCATGAGCCCGCAGCCCTCGCGGCCCAGATAGCCGCGCGCGAGCGCCAGGTTCACGATGGCGCGCACGTTCTCGACGCCGCGCGTATGCTGGGTGATGCCCATGCTCCACACCAGGATGCCGCGCTCGGCCGAGGCGAGCAACGCGGCGAATTCGCGCATAGCCCCACGCGCAATGCCGCTTTCCTGTTCCAGCGCCTCCCAGTCGAGTGCTTGGGCGGCCTGGCAGGTTTCCGCAAACCCTTCCGTGTGCGTTTGAATAAAGTCCCGATCAACGCCGTTCATTTCCATCAGGCATTTGAACGTGCCGGTGAGAAACGCCACATCGCCGCCGGTATCGATGAGGAAGAAGTCGTCGGCAATCCTGGTGCCAAACAGGGCGCTCTCCGGAACGGAGGGCACCCAGTAGCGTTCCATGCCGGGCTCGCGGTAGCTATTGATGACCACGATGCGCGCGCCGTTCTTCTTGGCGTAGTGCAGGTACTTCGTCGCCACGGGCTGGTTGTTGGCGACATTCGAGCCGATGAAGACGATGAGATCGCTCTGCAACCAATCCTGATACGAACAGGTCGTGGCGCCGACCCCTAGCATGTCTTTCAGTGCAGTGGTGCTCGGGGAATGACACACGCGCGCGGCATTATCGATGCTGTTCGTGCCCATCGCGCGGACGGCCTTCTGGGCCGCGTAATAGGCCTCATTCGGAATGCCGCGGCTGGTCAGGTAGAAGCCCAGGCGGTCTGGGGACGCCGCGCGGATGTGGCTGGCGGCCAGTTCGAGCGCGTCGTCCCACGACACGCGGCGGAAGCCGCGCTCGCCGCGGCGGCGCAACATGGGGTAAGGGAGCCGGCCGAGTTCGCGCAGTTTCTCGCCGCTGAGCGCCGCGAGGGCTGATACATCTTCGAGCACGCGCGGATTAAGCGGCCCTAGCGTGTTCAACCGCAGCAGGCGCAGCCGCACATTGCAGAGGTGCACGCCCTCGAGGGTCCAGTCGCGCATGCCGCTGGTGCCCAAGGCGCAACCGTCGCACACACCATCGCGCAGGATGCGCCAAGCGTAGGCGAGTTCGTCGCGGTTCTCGAACACTGCGCGCAGCACTTCGACATAGTTGTTCGGGCGCTGTTCGCCGATGCCGAACGGTTTCAGGCTCGCCCAATTGCCCGGGGTCCACCGTTTGGAAACAGGGGTGCGTTGCGGATTCACGCCGCTCTCGTCATGATTTGATTGCACGGTTCATTCACTGGTAATGCGGTGTTCGTGCGCGTAGATTGTGGCGCGGCCGCCGCGGCAGAAACCCGCCACGGTGATCCCAAAACGGCCACCCATTTCCACTGCCAGCGAGGACACCGCGGACAGGCCAATGACCACGGGGATCTGCGCCTGGTACGCCTTATACACAATTTCATAGGAGACACGCCCGCTCACCACGAGGGCGCAGACTTGCTCCAGTTGGCGCCGATCCAGAAGATATCCTACCACTTTGTCGACGGCATTGTGGCGACCGATATCTTCGGCCGCCGCCAGCCGCTGGCCCGAGGCCGCGAATGCGGCCGCCGCATGGCAGCCGCCCGTGGCCGCGAAGACGGATTGCGCCGCCTGCATCGACGCCACCATCTCCGGCAATTGGCGCCGATGGAGGCGGCCGTCGCGCACGGGACGGAGGGGGTCTTCGGCGATCATGATTTCACGCGGCTCGCGGATGCCGCAGAACCCGCAAGAGGCCGAACCCATGGCACTGCGCCGCCCTTCAATGTCCTTCGCCACCTGGCTGGTGGGCACGGTCACTTCGACGCACGCGGCCAGGCCACTCTCCGGGTCCACCACCTCGCGCCAACCGATGCGCGCCTCGGGGTCTGGCACGATCCCCTCCGTATACAACAGCCCGCGGATGAACGCGCGATCCTCCCCCGGCGTACGCACGGTGGTCGTGTAGGGGATGCCGTTGACCTTCACATGTACCGGCGCTTCCACGGCGAGTATGTCTTGTCCCCGTTCGCACAGTGTTTCTTCGGTGCGCAAAGCGGAGAAGGATTTCGTCTGCATGCTCTTCCCTCAATAGAGGAACAATCGGAATGAAATTCAGCGCCAGCTTGACTATAGCAGAGCCTCCGCATACCGCGCATAGCCATGAAAATTGACTCGCGCGCCGCCTGAATGGTATAGTGCGTTTTCCTCGCACGCATCTCTGCGTCCCCATCGTCTAGCCTGGCCTAGGACACCGCCCTTTCACGGCGGCGACAGGGGTTCAAATCCCCTTGGGGACGCCATTTCTTTAGAGACTCTCCGCCAGCCAGGCCGTTCTCGGTTTTTGTATTCCTTCCTTCCTCTTGTTACTCTTAGCGCCTTAGAAATCGGAAGCCACAAGCAAGAACAAGAAGCTGAGCCGCCTGCGCCCCTTCAGGGCGCGCAAGGGGGAGACGTGCACGATCCGGGGGTTCCGCTACGCTCACCCCCGGCTAATGGCGGACGCCCCTCCGGGACTGAGGAGCCTGATTAACACTGGGTTGTGGGCGCAGCTCACGTTGGCTAAGAAGTCTGTTCGGATTGGAGTGAAGGGGGAATTCTCATGAGAAAGATCTTTGCGCTACTCGTTGCTGCCGGTCTGGTACTGTCCGCGTCCTTGATGGGGTGTTCGGGGTGTACGAGCAGTTCCCTGTTTCCTGTCGCGCGCAGTGAAACAGTGGTCCAGATGATTGCCGGCGTGCAACAGGCCGAGGTTGAGCGGCTGCTTCGGGAGTTGACGGGCGAATCGCCGATCGAGGTGGGAGGGGTGACCCTGACACTGACCACCCGGAATACAGGGAACGAGGCGGCAACGCGTTTAGCCACGCAGTTCGTCTTCGAATTCATGCAGGACCGGGACATTGGCGTTGTCTATCACGATTGGGCCGATCCGGAGGAGGGGATCGCGGGCCGAAATGTGATCGCGCAGATGGACGGCGTGGATCGTCCCGACGAAATCGTCATGATTACGGCGCACGTCGATTGTATGCCGGACGAAGGACGCGCCCCGGGCGCGGACGACAACGCCAGCGGCAGCGTGGGGGTAATGCTGGCCGCGGCGCAACTTGCGGGACACACGTTTGAGCGGACGATTCGGTTTGTGCTCTTTACCGGCGAAGAGTATGGCCCGTCGGGA
>JACPGD010000496.1 GCA_016182645.1 Candidatus Hydrogenedentota bacterium
GCCGGATGGTCCGTGAAGCCAACGTCCGTGTGCGTCATGTGGACAATGTCGACCTGCTTGATGAATTGTGGCAGGGTCGGCTCTTCAGCCATGGAAGAGTGAGTCATGAATGCAAGAGAGAATACGGCGCCCCATGCTTTCGCCAAGACCATTACTGAATGTTTCTTTCGATCCATGTCTCTTGTTCCCCCGTGTCGAGTACTCGGGCCGCGAATTAAACGTTGAGCGTCTTGAGGTAGGCGACGCTCTGTTGCGTGAGCTCCCACGTTTGCTCGACAAAGTAGTTCTTGACCCCGCCCACTTTCGCGGCGGCGAATGTCTTCACCCAATCGATGCTGCCCTGGCCGAGCGCAACTTGTCGGCGTCGCCCAGGCTCGGACGCCGGACTTTGGGAACTCAAGTCTACGTCCTGTAGGTGCATGGAGAAGAACCGGCCGGGGTACTTCGCGAAATAATCGGCGGCGACAAAGCCCGAGGTGATCGTGGACATCTGGAACTGAAACTTGACCAGGGCTGGATCAAGCAGGTCTAACAACAAATCGTAGGTCCGCTTCCCATCCACGATCGAGAGTTCGAAGCCTTCGTTGTGCAAGCCCTGCTGCAGGCCGGCCTTCGCCGACACGGCCGCGGTCCGGTTATATTCGTCCGCCGCCTGTTTCACTTGGTCCAGAGTCGGTTTGCTCCCCCCGTTTCCGTCACCCAAGCTGGCGGTGATCATCTGTGTAATACCGATTTCCTTCGCCCACTCGATACACTTTTCCTGCGTGTTTCGCAACTCGTCCAGGGTGAAGTGAGAACTCTCGGATTGCAGGCCATGGTCTGCCAGAATCGTTCTCACTTCCTTCCCATTCGCGAGCGAGGCAAACTGCTTGCCGTAACCGAGCGGCGAACACAATTCGAGCCGGGTCACGCCGAGCTCGCCGATCTTTTTCGCGAAGGCAGGAAAGTCGGCGAGCATCGATCTCAGCGGCCAGACCTGGCATCCAATGGGCAAGCCCAGCGGGTTCGCCGCAAGTTTTCCCATGCTGGCGAGCACGAACGCCGCCGCGCCGGAACCCAGTGCCGCCTTTCTGATGAAGTCTCGTCTCGATATCGTGATCATATGCCGTGTTCCCTGTTCATATTTCCCAGCCGGAACGATAGTCGCGGGTCAGAAACTTGTTCGCCTCGGGGACGTTAGTGATGGTTGCACTCGCGGTATCGAAAAGAAGTCTCTGACCGCCGAGCCGCAGCGAAATGGCAGCTAGGTTCACCGCGTCAGAGATCGGCCCTGCCAGTGTGAAATCTCCGTAACTGGCTGGACCGCCTTTGAAGGCCTTTATCCACGCGGCGTTGCGTGGGTCGCGCTCGTCACGGGCGGGCTCGGCCACATTGTACTCCGTGCGATACGCACGCATCTTTGCTTCCGGGATCAATTGGGGTTCTTCGCCGCGAAATTCGCTTAGGATCTTCCCCTGGTCGCCGATGAACATCATGCCCTCTTCCGGCAGTTCCTTGTTTTCCGACAGGAGTTCTTCCGGCACGGGAGGTTTAATGCCCCCGTCATACCAAAAGAGGTCCAGGGCGCCCCGGTCCCCCTTGGGCGCGAACCGCATCCGGATCGTACAGGCCGTGGGGAACGAGTAGTCGTTGTTGATCCGGACGCAGACTTGGTCCGTAACCGTGCAGACATGGGTGGGCGTGGATTCGACGCTGATCGGAGCATCCAGGTCGAGGAACTGGAACACCGGCCAGAGGCTGTAATGTCCCATGTCGGCAATGGGCCCGCCGCCAAACTCGTACCAACCGCGAAAATTCGTGTGCGTGTAATTGGGGTGATAGGGGCGATCCAGCGACGGCCCCAGCCAGAGCGTCCAGTCGAACCCCGGGGGCACGGGCGGTGTGTCGGTGGGCACTGTCGCGAATTGCGGCCACATGGGACGGCTTGACCAGTTGTGGAGCTCCCGCAACTTGCCAATGGCGCCGCTCTTGATCATGTCCAGCGCCGGTTGCAGGCGCGAGCCGTCACTGGCCGGAAGAAAGTGTGTGGCGATACCCCGCGCACGGGCCGTGTCAACGACCATCCTGGCCTCCAACAGGCGGTTGGCCAGCGGCTTGTGCATCACCACATTCATGCCCTGCTTCATCGCCGCCACAGCGATGGCGGCGTGGGTGTGATCCGGCGTCATCACTTTCACCGCCGTCACGTCCTTCTCTTTTTCCAGCAATTCACGGAAATCCACGTAGGTGGCGCAGCCCTTGAATCGCTTCCTGCCGCGCTGCCGTGCGTAGTAGGTTTCGACAATCTCTTTCCCGACATCCCGGCCCCCGGGCGTGTAATTGTGGCCCTCTCTCCAGTCCGGGTCCTCCAGGAGACGGCGAATGCCGTTCCTGATGCCGCCCTTTTCCCATTCAAGGTAGTTGACCCCGTCCTTCTCCACGTCGCACATGGCGACAATCTGGACCTCGGGGCTGGCCAGGATGCCGCCAATTTCCCGGATGGCTTGCGTCCCAAAACCGATACAGGCCAGCGTGATTTTTTCACTCGGCGCGACATGCCGCGGTCCCCCCAGCACGTGCCGCGGCACAATGGCGACCGTGGCGGCCGCGCCGCCGGCGCGCATGAACTGCCGCCGTGACAGGCTGCGTGACTGAGACAGAACGGCGGTTGGGTTTGTGTCGGTCGGCGGTGAAGCGTCTTTTCTCATCGGGACCTCCGCAGGTTGGAAGCATGAGCGACACTTGCTGCTACACACGACACCTGGGGGTGTCGTTGTCAGGCGCCAGTCCTATACTATCTCTTGCTTCTCCTTATCGAAGGAGACCTTTCTCTTCTGCACGTAGGCCTGATCGCCCAGAAGGACGGCAATCGCGTGCCTGTAGCCGAATTCGATATCGGCGTTGGGAACGCCGCCGTTGCGGATGCAGTCACACCAGTTCTGAATGTGTTCCTGGCCTGGGTAAGGCGGGGTCTCCTCAAGCAGCTTTTGCTCCGTATAGTTCTTCTCCGTGCCTTCCGCGGAGAACACCGGGTTGCCGACATCGTGGCCGAACCCACATTTGAGCACACCCTTCTCGAACATGAACCGCGTCATCTCCGCATCGATGCAACTGCCAAAATGGCTCGTGAACTGCGTGTGAAAACCCTGCTCGTAATCTAGCATCACGGTGACCTGATCGGGCGCGTCGCAGCGCGGGTCATCGCCGCACTCGTAGCGACCGCCCCAGGCTGTCGCGGACACCGGCAGGCCTGAGCCGGTCACGAAATGGACCAGGTTAATGAAGTGACTCATCCACCCGCCGATGGCCCCACTGGTGATGTCGTAATACCCCATCCAACACGCGTGCAGGTGGGCGTCAAAGGGCCGTTTTGCCCGGTTGTAGAGGAATGCCTCCCAATTCGTTTCGGCCTCGGATTGCGGTCCCTTGTAGTTGATCCAGTAAGGCCTGAGCGTGGATTCGGACGACTCGACCCGGAACAACTTGCCCAGTTTGTTGGAAGCGACGAAGTCTTTGATCGCGCGGGCGCCGGGACTGCTCACGCCTTGCGTCCCCATCTGGACCACCATTTTGGAAGCCTGGACCGTTTCGCGGCACTTGATCAGTCCGGGCAAGTCGGCGAGCACGGGGGCCAGCGGTTTTTCGACATACACGTGTTTGCCCGCCTGCACGGCATCAACCGTCTGGCCACAGTGCTGATGGTCCGGCGTGGCGATAATGACGGCGTCGACATCGGCATCTGCGAGCAGTTCGCGGTAGTCGGCGTACACTTTCGGCTTGAGTCCATAGAGCTTTTCGGCTTCGCCCGGGTACGTTTCCTGCCGCTGTTTCCAGATGTCGCAAACAGCCACGAGGGCCGTGTTGGCATTGGCGGGATGGACCATATTCTGCAGGACCCAGCGGCCGCGCCCGCCGCATCCAATCAGGCCAATATTGATGCGGTCGTTCGCGCCGATGACGCGCGCAGCGCCCGCTGCCCCCGGTTGGGCGGCGGCCAGCCCGGCGATGGCGCCCATGGCGACAGCAGTTTCAAGGAATTCGCGCCGGGTCTTGTTCGTGTTGGTCATGCTTGGATCCCCCCATCGGTCACGCTTGCGACTGCCGCAGGTTAGTTCCGGCCACTATAGTGGGCTTTGCCGATTCAGTCAATACGCTCTGCAAGAAACTTGTTCCCCCCGCGCTCCTCGGCTAGATTACCTGCACGGAATTCAACCATCGCACCCGCGGAGGAAACCTCATGCTGACTGCTGTCATCGCCGCGGCGCTCGTCCTGTCCGCCGATCCAAATCCCGCGCCTTCCAAATCGCCTGCCACACAAGCCCGCGTGACCTGCGAGTACAAACTACCGAATAATGTCCCCGCACTGGACAGCGGTGACGACAGGGCACAATCCACCCATGCCACCGAATATATTCCGCTTCCCGACACCCCCTTCGTCGAGCATGTGCGCGGCAAACTATCTCCCGAAGAGGAAGAGCGCGTTGCGCCGCTGCTCGATCGGGCGCCCCAGATCAGCGGCACGTGGGAAAGCCTGACCAGTTCGGCCAGGCAGGGCGATGTGACTTGGGTCGGCACGGCCAAGGGTCTTTACCGTCTGGGACCCGGCGCTTCCGAGCCGGATCGCCACGAGTCCTACGGCGTCGACGGGCCGCTTGCCACGCACATCACCGCGCTCGCGGTGGACTCGCGGGGCGCCCTCTGGGTGGGCACGCCCCTGGGCCTCAGCCGCCTGGATGCCTCCGGCAAGTGGGGCCACATTCAAGGGAAGCAAGGCCTTCCCGTCGAGGAGATTACCTGCCTGGCCGCCGGGCCCAAGGATGACCTGTGGATCGGCACCTCGCACGGCGCAATCCTGTATCTGCCCTACGCCGGGGACCGGCAGTGGTTCTACCGCGCCGGCCGGCGCTATTTGCCCGGCAACAAAGTGCAATCCATTTATGTCGAAGGGGCAGGTTTCCCCGTCTACTTCAAGACCGACACTGGGATCGGTCGCATCGACGGTGTCGAGATGACCCTCCGCCAGCGGGCCGACGTCATCGAAGACCGGCTCAACCAGTTCCACCGCCGCCTGGGTCTCGTCGCCGCCGCCACCCTCGATGACGCCAAGGACCCAACTTCGAGCTACATCATCGACGACGACAACGACGGGCTCTGGACCTCGTATCACGTCGTCGCCATGTCTCTCGCGTATGCGGCCACTGGCGACGAGCGCTATAAGCGGTCCGCCACGGAAGGCATGCACGCGATGGTCATGCTGCAGAACGCCTCCGGCGCCCCGGGGCTGGTCGCGCGCAGCGTGTTGCCCGCGGCAGAGGGGATCAAGAAGCGGGAGGAGGCAAAGAACAAAGAGCGGCGAGACATGCGCGAACAATGGCAGCCTTCCGCCGACGGCAAGATGTATTGGAAGAGCGACACGTCCAGCGACGAGATCGACGGACATTTCTTTGCCCTATTCGCCTACTGGGAACATATCGCCCGCAACGATCCCGCGGAGAGTGCTCTGATACAAAAGCAGGCCCGGGATATCATGACTTACATCGTCAAGAACGGCTATTACCTCATCGACTGGGACGGCGAACCCACCACGTGGGGCAAGTGGGCGCCCGAGATTCTCAATGATGACCCGCGGCGCTACGGCGAGAACGGCCTCGGCGCGCTCGAGCTCCTGTCCTTCCTGAAGACGACTTACCACATCACAGGAGACGAATTCTTCAAGAACGAGTTCGACAAACTCATCTGTGAGCACGGCTACCTCGGCAATATCCTGCTCCAGAAGAAAATCTTCCCGGACGAGCAAAACCATTCCGACAACCAACTCGCCGCCTGTGCCTATTATCCCTGGCTCCAGCTCGAGACCGACCCGAAAGTCCGGCAAGCTCTCCAGCAGTCCTCCCGGCGCAGCTACAAGACCATGGCCCGCGACGGCTCCAGCTTCTTCAACTTCGTCTTTGCCACCATCGATCCCGACTTCGTGGATATCGCTGACGGCGTGCGTACCCTGCGCGAAGTGCCCACCGATCGCCGCATGTGGGGAATGTTAAACAGCCACCGCGCGGACGTCACCATTGCCCTCGATCCCAACCGGCACGGCGAGCCTATACTGACGCACGTCTTGCCCGCGGACGAACGCAACTGGACCAAGTGGAACATTGACCCTTACGTGCCCGACGGAGGCGGTGATATCGTCCAGCGCGTCGCGGGCACGCCCCTTTCCCCCCACAACGTCCGCGGGTTTGGGGACAACCGGCAGGGCGACGGACGGAACGAAGACGACGGCGCCTCATTTCTGCTTGCGTACTGGATGGGGCGGTATCACGGATTCATTGGAGAATAGGCTGGGGCCGGCCGGTGACGCGACGGTTACCACGACCAGTGCTATCCGATTCCCGATGCCGCGATGTTATAGGCGAAGATCGTTCCCCCGTGGCGGATGTAGAGACGCCGGCCAGAAATGACGGGGTGTGCCCAGTACGGTCCCTTGCCGCCGGGGACTTTGAAACTGCTGATGATCTCATGGGCGGAGGGTGTTGCTTTGACCAGCGCCAGTGTCCCTTTTTCGCCGTAGCAATAAAGCAGGCCTTCCGCGGCGATGATCGAACCCATTCCCACGCCCCGGTCTTCGTACTGGAGGGCGCCCGTTTTGAAATCGAGGCAAATCCACCGGCCGGTCACATTCGCGCCGTAGATATGATCATCGACCACGACCAACCCACCGTGCAGGGTGTTGAGGATGCTGTCGGTCCAGCCGGGCTGGACGCTCCGGCCGTCCTCGGCCAGGGTGAACATCGCCCCACCCTCGCGATGGCCGCTGGTGATGTAGATCCGGCCGTTGTCGTAAACGGGGCTGACGGAGTGGTTTGGATCGACGGCTTCCGTGTCGAAGGGCGCTTTCCAGACTACTTCGCCGGAGTCCACATCAATCCCGGCGAGATGGCGCTCGGTAATCGTCACCACCAGCCGCAAATCGCCGCGCGAAACCAAGATGGGCGAACAATAGGCCGCGATATCGCTCAAACCTTGGGTGCTCCAGAGAATTTCGCCGGTGATCTTGTCCAATGCCGCCAGCGTGGCACGCTCCCCGCCCGGCGTGCAGATCACCTTGTTATCGACGACCAGGAGGGACTCGGCGAATCCCATCCGGGGCGGAGTTCCGCCAAATTGCTTTTGGAGGTCAAGGAACCAGACGATCTCGCCCGTGTCGACGCGGCAACAGAGCAGCCGGGCCATGCCGCTGAGGATATAGAGCCGGCCCTCATCGACCGTTGGACACGAACGCGCGCCGGGGTGCGTGCCGTTCCACTCCAGCCCATAGGGGGTTTGCCACAGGATCGCGCCGTCGAGCTCCAACGCGCTGAGAACGCCTTCGCTGGTGTCTTCACGCATGCCGGTGGTGAAAATCCGGTCCCCCGAAACCGCCAGGGAGGCGTGCCCCTCGCCCACCCCCTCGGTTTGCCACAGCAAGGGAGGGCCTTCCGCGGGCCACTGCTTCAACAGTTGCGTTTCCGGTGAGCGCCCGTCCCGGTGGAGGCCCCGCCATTGGGGCCA
>JACPGD010000476.1 GCA_016182645.1 Candidatus Hydrogenedentota bacterium
CGGCAATAGCGGTACGAACATCCTATTGAGCAATGGGGCCAATGGCGGCATCGCCCCGCCGGTGATTTCCGGCACCAATCCCGTGGCGGGCACCACGCTGGCCAACAGCACTGTGGACCTCTTTGCTTCCTCGTCCATCATCGGCGCAAAAGCCCTCGAAGCCAATTTGCCCCTGATTACCACCGTGCAATCGGACGGCGCGGGCAACTTCGCCGCCGGGCTCGTCCTGCAGCAGTATGCGGGAGGCACACTCGCGGCCACGGTCACGGATGCCGACGGCAACACCTCCGCCTACAGCATTCCCATGAATATCACCGCGGGCGTCGCGGACACTGACGGAGACGGCCTAGGCGACGATACGGAGGCCGCTTTGGGGACCAATCCTCTCCTTGTCGACACCGATGGCGACGGGATGGCGGACGATTTCGAGGTGCGCTACATTCCGGCCTTGGATCCGCTAAACCCATCGGATGCCGGGCTGGATTTCGACGAGGACGGCATCACCAACCTGCGCGAATCACTGCGCAACAGCGATCCCACTGATCCGAACAGCCCGGACAGAGTTTTCTTCGTGTCGACCGTCGGCCTGGACGTACCCGAAGGTGGGGGATCAAGTACCGCCTGGCGGACGATTAATTACGCCCTTCAGCAAACCGCTGGTCTGAGCGGTCCCGTGCGCATTTTGTTGTATGGTGGGACCTACGAGGAAGACGTCGCCCTGCGTCCGAACGCGGCACTGCAAGGACTGGGGACGGCCGCCGTCCTGCGCGGCAGCGTCCAGGGTGCGGCCAACAGCGCGCTCTTGAACATGGAAATCACGGATCGGGGCGACCCGGTGGTGTTGGTGGATGCCTCCCATTCCGGGTTAAAGCAGGACGGCGCTAACATGCTCATTTCCGGCGTCACCTTCCGGGGCAGCGCGGTGCGCGTCGAAACGGGGCTGCTCTTGCAGGGCCCGCTCTCGGCCCAGAGCATCATCGAGGACTGCACCTTCACAAGCCTGGGAGTGGGCGCGCAGATCTACGACGAGTTGCCCACGATGCGCCACTGCACTTTTCGCGATATCGCGAATGCAGGCATTTTCATTCACGCCATTGACGACAAGGACGGCATCGGCGACGAGACCAATCCCAACATTGGCTTCAACCAATTCGAGGTTTTCACGCTGGACAACCGCGCCATTATCAATGAGCGCGGTGAAATCAAGGTAGAGAACAACGACTGGGCACAGGAAGACCCTGCCGTGATCGACGCCAAGATCGCCGGCCCGGCGGACTTCGTCCCGTTTATTGGCTCCGGTGCCTCATTGCTGGCGGCCAGTTTGTTCTGCCACGTGCGCAATGCATTCTCACAGACCCCGCTCACTGCGGCGGAGGTGGATCTGCAAATCAGCTCCTACGCTCCTGTGACGGAAAATGAGGATGGCTTGTATGCCTTTCCCGTGGTCATCGAGGGGGAATACAACATCACGGCCACTGCCAATGGCTTCGCTCCGGCTGAGTTCGGCGTAAGCCTCGCGGCGGGCAATGTGTCAGCCATCACCATTCCGCTGCAACCGCTCGGAGGAGAGGGTGAGGGCGAAGGTGAGGGTGAGGGCGAGGGTGAAGGAGAAGGAGAAGGAGAAGGTGAAGGAGAAGGCGAGGGTGAAGGTGAAGGCGAGGGTGAAGGAGAAGGAGAAGGCGAGGGTGAAGGCGAGGGTGAAGGTGAAGGCGAGGGTGAAGGTGAAGGTGAGGGCGAAGGTGAAGGCGAGGGCGAAGGCGAGGGTGAAGGTGAAGGCGAGGGTGAAGGTGAAGGTGAAGGCGAAGGCGAAGGCGAGGGTGAGGGCGAGGGCGAGCCCACCGGCAGTTTAAAGGTAGTCATACTGCCAGCCGAGGCGCGTGCTGACGGCGCCCAGTGGCGTGTCGACGGAGGCGCATTTAATATAAGTCACTTCACCGTTACCGGCTTGGCGCCAGGGGAACACGTGGTTAGTTTCAGGCAAATCGCGGGCTGGATCCAGCCCGCTGATTTCACAGCCACTATCGTAGCGGGAGAGACTCTGCAGGTGACGCGCAATTACGCCGAAATTGCTGGTGAGGGTGAGGGTGAGGGTGAAGGTGAAGGTGAGGGCGAGGATAGAGAATTAGAGGTCCTGGCTGAGGAACTTGTGGATGAATTCACCGCTGCCGACGCGAATGAAGATGGCCTGCTTACCTTCGCGGAGGCCCAAAACGCCATCGCTGATTTGACGCAATCCGAGTTTGATGGCTTGGATCAGAATAATGACGATTTCGTGAGTCTTGAGGAACTGGAAGGCCTGCTGGAGACACCGGGTGGCTGCAACTGCCGCGAACTGTTAGGCCTCAAAGACATCCCGCGTTTCCTGGGTGACTCGCTGCTGTTCTCCTTACTCCTGGGCACGGCTCTCGTCACTTCCCGGAGGAAGTAGTCCTCCTCCAGGAACAGGGGGTGCCACACCTCCTGCTCCGGAGTAAAACCAAGCACAGGGATGCTGGGCGGAGTTGGTTCAGCAGCCGTTTTGCGTTTGCATGGTGCCCAGTCCCTATGCTACACTGCGATCCTCGCGGACAGGTGTGATCTGCCTGTTTGGGTCTCCCTAAACCTTTAGCTGCGGCGGGTTTCTGCTGTTTTTCTGATTATGTTTGACAGAGTAAACGAAAAGATAGAGGCGGCATTGCGCCCGCTGAAACAACGGGGCTTGGCGCTCGAGGCGCGACTGGATGCGTTCTGCCGCGTATTGGGCCGCGAGTTGCTCGCGCTCGAAATCAGCCCAACCACCGCCCTGGCCTGTCTGCGCGCCATTCGCACCCGGATCGAGCTTACACAAACACTGCGACGGCCGCACCCCGTGGCAACGGTCCGCGCCATCGTCATGGAGATTTTGGAAGATGTGCCCGAAACGGCTTTTCTGTTCAGCCGGGCCGTCACGCTTCCGCGCGAGTGGCGCCGCCCAGCGGCGGCAGTGCAGCGTGCCCGGCGGTCCGACGCGCCGAAACCCTGGGGACCTGCCACGGAACGGCGCGTGACCCAGCCACTGTCCTTCCGGCATTTCCGCAATTTTGAGCCGGGGGAAGGACATCGGAGCGTGGATGCGTACCGCCGTCTTGATCGCGAGACGTTTCGGCGGCATCTGAAGCAGGTGCGCCGCCGTCCAGAGCCGCCCACCCCAGACCTGTGGGGGGCCAACCATGTTTGAGTCACTCACAAAGAAACTCGATGCCGCCTTTAAGCATATCCGCGGCCAGGGGCGGCTGACCGAGAAGAACATGAAGGATGGCCTCCAGCAGATTCGCCAGGCGCTGCTCGAGGCCGACGTCAACTATAAGGTCGTCAAGAAATTCATCCAGCGCGTCCAGGACGAGGCCCTCGGCCAGAAAGTCCTGGAGAGCATTCACCCGAGCCAGCAGATCGTCAAGATTGTCCATGACGAGTTGATCAAGCTCATGGGCGAGAAGCACGAGCCATTGCGCCGTGCGGACAAACCGCCCACCGTGATCATGATGGTGGGCTTGCAGGGACAGGGTAAGACGACCTCCGCGGCGAAGCTGGCGAAGCTGCTGAAAAAACAGGGACACCATCCGCTGCTGGTGGGCGCGGACGTATACCGCCCCGCTGCCATCAAACAGCTTGAGGTGCTCGCGGACAAGGCGGGCGTCGAATTCTTCAGCTTGGGCGAGCATGCGAACCCGGTCGATATCTGTGTGATGGCGAAGGGCGAAGCGCAGATGCGCCGCTGCGATTACATCCTGCTCGACACCGCGGGCCGTCTGCACATCGATGAAAAGATGATGGGCGAAGTGCGGACCATCGCCCATCAGATCAAGCCGCACGAAATCCTGTTTGTGGCGAATGCCATGACCGGCCAGGACGCGGTCAATTCCGCGAAACAGTTCCACGAGAACCTGGCGCTCACCGGCGTGTTGCTCACGCAGATGGATGGTGACGCGCGCGGCGGCGCCGCGATCAGCCTTATCGACGTGACAGGTTGCCCGATCAAGTTTATCGGCACGGGCGAAGGGTTGGACGCGCTCGAACCGTTTGTGCCGGGCCGCCTCGCCGACCAGATCCTCGGCATGGGCGATATTGTCTCGCTGGTCGAGCGGGCGCAGGAGGTGGTGGACAAGGAACAGGCAATCAAGTTCCAGGAGAAGGTGCGGAAGGCGACGTGGGACCTCGAGGACTTTCTGCAGCAGATGCAGCAGGTGAAGAAAATGGGGTCCCTCGGCGACCTCATGAAGAAGATCCCCGGCATGAGCAAGATGATGCCGGACGACATGGAACTCCCCGAGGAAGAACTCAAGCGGACGGAAGCGATCATCTACTCGATGACGATGCGCGAGCGCCGGAACCCAAACCTTATCAATGGGAGCCGCCGCCGCCGCATCGCGGGGGGCAGCGGCACGTCGGTGCAGGAAATCAATGCGCTGCTCCGCGATTTCGAGAAGATGAAGAAGATGATGAAGCAGATGATGAAAGGGATGAAACGCGGCCCGAAAGGGCCTGGTCCGCGGCCAGGCGGCCCGCGCATGGCCGGATTCAGATAGTCGTTGGAAGCTTGCGGCATGAAGGGCCGCCGATACGGAGGACAAAGGAAAACAATGCCAACAGTGATTCGGATGAAGCGCGGCGGGCGCACCCACGAGCCCTATTACCGCATCGTGGTCATGGATTCCCGCCACCGGACGCGCGGGCCCGAAGTGGACGTTATCGGGGTCTACCACCCCTGCGCGCGGCCCGAGCCGGTGTCGGAAGTGGACGTGAAGAAGGCGCTGCGCTGGTTGCGTGAAGGCGCGCAACCCTCGGACACGGCCAAGAGCGTGCTGGGCAAGCTGGGCGTTATGAAACATTTCCACGACGGGACAGAACCGGAAGAGGCTGTCGCCGTGGCCAAGGACGCAGCGCCCGAAGACAAAGGCTACAACGCGCCGCCGCCCCCGAAGGAAGAAGCCTCCGAAGCCAGCGCCGAAGAAAGCGCGCCACCAGAAGAAGCTGCGCCGGCCGCAGAGCCTGCGCCGGTCGAAGCCGCCACCGAGTAGTCGCGCGCTCGCCGAGCGCGCAATTGATCCGCGCGCAACGCCAGACCGATGCGCTTAACCCGGAAATACGATGAGGACGTGGCGTCTACGAAATGCGGCGCTGAGAGAGAATACGCTGTGAAAGAATTAATCGAATTTGTTGCGAAAAAGCTGGTCGGCCATCCTGAGGATGTTCAGGTGCGGCACATCGAAGCCGAGAACTTGCAGACCTATGAACTGCGCGTGAACCCGGAAGACATGGGCCGGATCATTGGCAAGAGCGGCCGCACGGCCAAGGCCCTGCGCACGCTCGTCGGTTCCGCGGCGGCCAAACAGAACATCGACGCCAGTCTCGAGATTGTCGAATAGCGCTGGTCATGCATGACGGAATGGACCCCCATAGGCAGGGTGCAGTCGGTGAATCCGGCGCGGCGCGAACTGCGTGTGGCGTGTTCCGTATCCGCGGCGCGCGCCTTGGCGCGGGCGGAGTGGGTGTACGTGCGGGCAGAGACGGCGGAGCGGGCGCTGTCCTGCCGGGTCGAATCAGCGCGCACCACCGCGGCTGAAGTGATATTGCGGCTCGTTCCCGGTGTCCCGCGGGACACGGTGGCGGGCTTTCGGCGGGCGGAAGTGGGCATTGAACGCGCCCCACTGACGCAAGAGCCGGCGGCGGCATTGAAGGCGGCGGAGTTGGTCGGGATGACGTTGTTCTCGGAGGCCGAAGGGGCCTTGGGGACCATCGTGGAGGTGATGGAGGGGCCGGCGCAGGACGTACTCGTGGCCCAGACGCCCGAGGGCCAGCGTGTGCTGCTCCCCGCGGTGCCGGAAGTGATTCAGACGCTTGACTGGGCGGCGGCGCGGGTGGTGGTCGGCGATATCGGCCCCTTTGCGGTGGTGGAGGGAAAAGACGGGGAGATGGAGCATGAGGATTGATGTCCTCACGTTGTTCCCGGAATTATTTGACCCTTTTCTGAAGGCGAGCCTGCTGGGAAAAGCCATTCAGGCAGGTGTGCTGACAGTTGAATTGACGAACATCCGCGACTTCGCCACGGACCGGCACCGGACCGTCGACGACGCGCCCTATGGCGGCGGGGCCGGCATGGTCATGAAATGCGAGCCGATTGTTGCGGCGCTTGATAGTCTGGAAGGACGCAACTCGCGCGAGCGCGTCGTTCTGTTGTCGCCTCGTGGCCAGCGGCTCACGCAAGACCTCGTGCAGGACCTCGGCGAGGAAGAGGATCTCGTCCTCCTGTGCGGGCGCTACGAAGGCGTGGATGAACGGGTCGCGGAGACCTTGGTCACCGATGAGATATCCATTGGTGACTATGTGCTGAGTGGCGGTGAACTACCGGCGATGGTGCTAATCGAAGCCGTCAGCCGGATGTTGCCGGGCGTCATCGGCGCGTGGGAATCTGTCGAGACAGACTCGTTCTTTGAAGGCCTCTTGGCCCCGCCGCAATACACCAGGCCGCCGAGTTTCCGGGGAATGGACGTGCCGGAGGTGCTGATGCAGGGCAACCACGCGGCCATTCGCCGCTGGCGCCGCAAGGAGGCGCTCCGCGCCACGCGCGAACGCCGGCCGGACCTGCTCACAGGCTTGACAGACATAGATCAGAAATTGCTCGCCGAAATCGAGCTAGAGACTCCGTAATTGGAGAGGGAGAAGAACCGTGAACCTCGTGGACGCAGTGAACAGCGAACAACTCAAGACGGCGGACAAGCTGCCGCATTTCAACGTGGGCGACACCGTCCGCGTCGCCTTCCGCATTGTCGAAGGCGAGAAAGAACGCATCCAAAACTTTGAAGGCGTCGTCATCAGCCGCAATGGCGGCGACGGCCCCCTCGCCACTTTCACCGTGCGCCGCGTCGTCTTCGGCGAAGGCGTCGAGCGCGTCTTCCCCCTCCACTCCCCCCGCGTCGAAAAAGTCGATGTCGTCCGCGAGGGCCATGTACGCCGCGCCAAGCTCTACTACCTCCGCGACCGCGTCGGCAAAGCCTCCCGCGTCAAAGCCAAACAGCGCTCGACGAAGGCCGAAGAATAAGACGCAAACAAAGCTTTTTCGTGTCTCCCGCACGCCATGCAGTCGCTGCCCGGCGTGCTTTTCTTATGCACGCGCAAGTTCGGACGCCACGACATTGGGACTGAATGCTATAATGCGCTGTGACAATTAAGCCGTGCCCGGTTAGATTGCGAGGCTAGAACGATGTGTGCCACTGCCCAAGACCTCCTTGCCGCCTTTGACGCGCTTGAGCCAGCGAATCAGCATGCAGTTGCCGTAGAA
>JACPGD010000477.1 GCA_016182645.1 Candidatus Hydrogenedentota bacterium
CAGGTACCCTTTCAGCCAAGGCTCTTCGCCGCCGGCGTCCTCCATCTCCAGCGGGGTCAGCGTGCCGAGGTGCAGAATGCCCACCCGGCCTGCCATACTCTCGGTGACGGTGCGAAGCAGCGCAAGCTGCTGCGAACCGGATAGGAGGTATTGGCCCTGGGCCGGGTTCTCGTCCATCCGCCGCTTCAGGGCAGGCAAGAGTTCGGGGACGAACTGGATCTCGTCGAGGATGAGCGGGGGAGCGAAATTATCCAGGAACAAATCGGGATCACGCCGCGCCCCCAACACGTCCTGGAGCGGATCAAAGGTCACACGCTTCACTTTCGGAAACAGGTGGGCCAACAGGGTGCTCTTGCCCACCTGGCGCGCCCCAACCACCAGCACTCCCTTGAAGTGACGCGCCATGGTGTTGAGCAGAGCCTCAACATGTCGAGTTCGGTAGTGCACAACAATTCTCTGCAATTTTGGAGTTACCTTACCAAATTGTAGAGAATATGTCAACATAAAGAGGCTAAAAATACAAAATATGCTTAAACTACCGCAAGCATCTGTGATTACGGCGGCGCTCCTGGCGTTGTGGGGCTGCACACATTCCGGCACTGGGCGTGTAAGTCTTCCGTCAGAGCCCGCCATACAGACAACCTCTATCCCGCTGCCGGAAAACGCCGCGCTGGATCTGGTCTGGATTCCGCCCGGGGAGTTTCTCATGGGGCAGCAGCCCGGCGAGCAGGACGCTTACCCGAACAAGGAGACGCCCCGGCACCCGGTGCGCATCTCGAAGGGCTTCTGGATGGGAAAGTCTGAGGTAACGCAGGCTCAGTGGGAAGCCGTGATGGGCAGCAGGCCATGGTCCGGCCGGCGTTACGCCAGCGACAACAAGGATTGCCCCGCCACATACGTCTCATGGGAAGATGCTCGAGCATTCCTGGCCAAACTGACCGCCATCACGGGCAAGCCGTTCCGTCTGCCAACGGAGGCGGAATGGGAATATGCTTGCCGGGCGGGGACGGCCACCCGTTTCTATTGGGGTAATGATCCAGACTACGAGGACATCGACCACTTCGCTTGGTGGCGGGGCAACGTCCTGGTCACGCCGGAGCTACACGCGCGGCCGGTGGGGTTGCTGCCGCCCAATCCCTTCGACCTCCACGATATGAGCGGCAATGTTTCCGAGTGGTGCCAGGACTGGCACGGCTACTACTTTGACGGCTTGTGCATCAATCCCACGGGACCTGGGTTCGCCGAGCACCGCGTGGTGCGCGGCGGTAGTTGGCTCACCGTCGGCGGGCACTGCCGTTCTTCGCGCCGCCATCACGAACCGCCCGATGCGGCGCATAGCGACATTGGCTTTCGCGTTGTGATGGGCGAAACGCCGATAAAGGCGGCGGGCGAGCCGGAATTCACCAATGTCTTTGTCGCCGGTGAGGAAGGCGTCAATACCTACCGGATTCCCGCGCTTTTGCTCACGCCAGACGGCTCGCTGTTGGCCTTTTGCGAGGCACGCAAGGAATCGCAGGCGGACGCCAGCCCGACGGACATGGTGTTGCGCCGCAGTCGCGATGGCGGGCGTACCTGGTTGCCGAACCAAGTGCTTGTACAGGGCGAGGGCGCGGAAGCACTTATGAATCCCTGCCCTGTCGTGGACCACGTCAATGGCGCCATTGTTCTCCTGTGTACCAGCGCCAATAAGGTTCGACCAGACCACCACCAACACTTTCAGCTTACCAGCGCCGACAGCGGTCAGACTTGGACCAAACCCATTGACCTGGGGGCGCGCATCGTCGAATATGACGACACGTTCAATCCCGGTCCCGGTGTGGGCATTCAACTGAAGAACGGCCGGCTTGTGGCGCCGGGATATACCGGCGAGATTGATGAAGAGACGGATGAGAATTGGCACGCGCGCGTGCTCTACAGCGACGACCACGGCGCCACGTGGACGCTGGGTGCACCCGTGCCGCACCTGTCCGACGAGTCCCAGGCCGTTGAATTACGCGACGGCACGCTGATGCTGAATGCGCGCGGCAACATGGGCAAGAGCCGCCGCGGCGTTGCGCTCAGTAAAGATGGCGGGCAGACCTGGTCCAGCATGTACTCGGACAAAGCACTCAACGAGTGCCCGTGCCAGGCGAGTATCCTGCGATGCCGCCTGCCGGACGGGGGTACAGGGCTACTATTCGCCAATCCGGACAACCATGGCGAAAAGTTCGGCGTTGTCGAACGGACCAAGATGACAGTCAGACTCAGTTACGACGAGGGAAAAACGTGGCCGGTGAAACGCCTCATCCACGCTGGCCCGTCCTCTTATTCGACGATGGTGCAATTCCCGGATGGGGACATTGGCCTCCTGTTTGAGGGTGGCGAGAAACACCGCCGCGAATGGATCCGCTTTGCACGGTTTACATTGTCGTGGCTGGCGAACGGATAAGAGCAACCCGCGCGGCAAAATCAATTTTTCACTTTAGCTGCGATTCGAAGAAGTAGACAATCGTGTCGAAAGTGATGGGCCGCGTGCTTGGAGCAACGCGCGCGAAGGCATGCGGCCCGTCCCATATCCGTGTAAAGATCACGGGGACGCCCGCAGCACGCAAAGTCTCGACCAATTCTTCCGCTTGGGAGAAGGGCACGACGCGATCCGCCGTCCCGTGCATGACGTAGGTGGGCGGCTCTGTCCCATCGATGTGATCAAGGGGAGAAAAGAATTGATAGAGTTCCGGGACATCTTCGGGCGCAAAACCGCCCGCGAGCCGCTCGACCAGCGCATTGGTCAGGAGGCCATCCAGGTCATAGACGCCATAGAGTAGAAACACGGCCTGCGCCTTGCTGGACAGCCCGGGCGGGTCCGCGCCGAATCCCTCGCTGTCGCCGCAGAAGGCCGCCAATGCGGCCAGATGGCCGCCCGAGCTGGAGCCAAACAGCCCAATCATTTCAGGGTCCAGTGCGTAAGTCGCGGCGTTGGCCCGGAGCCAGCGGATAGCGTCTTTGACGTCCTGGACCTGCCCGTAAAAGCCGCGATCCAGCCATTGTCCGTACTCGACCGCCGCACAGGCAAAGCCTTCTTGCACCAGATAGCGCTTGAGCGCGGGGTAGGAGTTCTTATTGCCCCAGATCCAGCTTCCGCCGTGTATTATCAACACAACGGGGCGCGGCGCCGCTGCTTCCGCCGGTAACAGAAGATCGAGCTGTAGTTCCTGGCCCTCGACGACTTTGTAGGTCAGATTCCGGTGGATTTCAAGCGTTTCGGGCGCGTTCCAGGGCCAAAACGCCGCCAGAAAGCCCAGCACCCGCAGTACTTCTGAGAACATTGCACTCACCTCGCATGTGCTGCCACAGGCCCTCGAAGCCCGGTGCGGCGCAGCGAGCACGCACTCGGCAACAAGGGGTGCAAGGATTGTGCCGAACGCCATCACGAATCAGTTTTCATGGGCGGCAACAATTCCTACTTCCTCATTACCACTTGTTACACTGTGCTCATGGCGGAAGAATCTTCCCGGCGACGCCGGTGGCTACGACGAGTCTTGGCGGCAGGAGCAACCGCATTGGTGGCGGGTGCCGCCGCGCTTTTTGTGTTGCGCGCCTGGCTGCTGGATGAAGCCCGATTACAGACGGGACTGGTGGACGCGCTCTCTGACGCGACGGGTTTCCAGGCCGAGTTGCGCAGTCTCCAGTTGCACCTGTTCCCCCGCCCGCACCTCCAGGTGCGCGATCTGAGACTGGTCCAAGATTCGACGGAACTGCACATGGCGAACATCGATGCCGTGCTTTCGTGGGCGCCGCTCTTGCGGGGTGTGGCCGACGTGGATCGGGTCGCGCTGGAGGCGGTGCGCTGTTCTTTTTCGGATCTCGCCCAGGCGCGCGCCGTGGTGGAAGACCTGTCGCAGAAACTTCAGGCCCAGGGACGGGGGACGGCCGGAAGTTCTTTGCGCGTCAGTCAAGTCGCCCTGTCCGGGGTAGTCGCCATTGGCGGTCTGGACTATGTGCGGATAGACGGCCAGGCGGCGGGTCTCGCCGGGTCGCGCACCGATGTTGGTTTCGAGATGGCCTTCATGGAAATGCTCCCGGACGCGCGCGTGACCGCGCAGTTGAGCGTCGCAACAACAACACAGGGGGAGCGCACGGTATCGGGCGAGATTCGCGCGGAGGGGCTGACGCGCAATCCCTTCTTTCAGGATGCACATGCCCGCGCCGTTTTCACTGATACGCCGCTGCGTGCCCCGGAATTCGAGTTGACCGGCGCGCGCCCCGCTGCTTCTGAACATCCGGCTTCCTTGAGCGCGCACGGCTGGTGGCGCGAGGGCCGCCTGGTCTTGAACGATTGCCAACTCGAAGGCGAAGGCATGAAGGCGGATTTTGACCTCACGCTCTTCGGCCCCGAGCCGGTCGCCGTGGACGTCCGCAGACTGGTCCTGGCGGATCACCCGCTGAACCAGGTATTGCAGGCGCTTTCCTCGCGCCCGCTGGTGCGGGCAGGGGCGGGTGGCCGGGTCACGATTACGAATCTGCTGGGAGGCTACGCGCCTGGCCAGCCACGCCTGGTCCGCGGCAAGGCGGTCTTTGATGGCCTGTCCTGGAGCGGCGCTGCCTTCACGCTGCCGGATACGCGGGGCGAGTTGGAGGTCGAGGAAAACCTCGTCCGCGTCAAGACCATCGAAGCAAAGGGATTCAACCTGGCCGGCACACTCACGCCCGATTTTGCCGCGCGGAATCTTGGCGTGGATCTCTCCGGGCAAATACAGCTCAGCGACGCCGGGCCCGCGTTGCCCGCGCGCGTGCGGGACGCCAGCGGCCTCATCGAGTTGCCGAAGATTTCGGGGCAATTCAGTTGGGCGGGCGAGGCAGCCGCGGATATCGCCGTGGACGCGCGCCTCGCCGGCGTTTTTGCCACGTTCGCCTATGCGGACAATTCCGCCCCCCTTGCGCTGAGCGGGATCGAGGGCGGTGTGCGCTATGACGGAGGCGTGATCACGCTGGACGCTATCACAGGAACAGGAGTAACGCTTGCAGGCACGCTGACACCCCAAGCGGCGGCCGGCACGATGCACGTGCAATTGAAGGGCGCAGTGGATCTCGAATCGGCGATGCTTTCACCGTGGCTGCCGCCAGACCTCGTCTCGGACATGTCAGGTTCCTTGCGCTTCGATGAATTCTCCGGCACGTTTTCGCCAGGCGGCGGGCTGCCGAAGGACCTGCACGTGAATGGGACCATCGCGGAGGCGTCCGTCAGCATCGAATCTGATGCGTATGCGGACACACTGCGCAACATCAGTGCCAGTTTCGAGACAGCGCCCGAAGTGATCCACGTCAAGGCGGCGGGCAATTCGGCGAAGATGGGCGACGTGGCTCTTGAGGGTGGTTTCCAGCCCGCGGAGGGTGTCTGGCAGGCAGAGGCCACGCTTTCGCTCGAACAGGCCTTGCGCCCCTGGCTGGGCGAAGGGCGCGGCGCGGCGTACGTCCGCGCTTTGGCCAGCGGGCTTGGACGGCGTGGCTACCCGTTGCGCATGCACTGGCCGCGCGAAGACGTGCGCGAGTGCCGGCTCCTCACCACAAACACCACAGAGGGTGGACTGAAGGCCGATGTGCTGTGGCGCGAGCAGAACGGCGCCTGGGAATTGGCCGCACTCGACGTCGACGCCGTGGCGCCCGTGGGCGGCCTCGATGGGCTCCTCGCGGAGGCGCTCGACGTCTCGGGGGCCGCGGCACTTCACTTCAGCAAACCACTCAATGAGGAACGCTTTCTCCTGCGGGCGGACTTGGCGAACACGGACATCGCCCTGCCGCAACTGCGCAAGCCGCCGGGCTTCCCGCTCACCTTGGAACTGGAGGGCACGGCTGGCAAGCCCTGGCAGGCCCGCGGCATGAAATTCCTTTCGGGATCACAATCGGTTCAACTGGAAGCAAGCGCGGGCGGATGGCGCTGCGCCAATCTCGATGTACAACTGGCCCCATTCGCTTCCCTGTTCGCCCAGGGAGGCAACGTCCGCGGCCAGGTCACTGGCGCGTTCAGCACGGCGCCGTTTCAGGCGGATCTGGTGCTTCATGATGTCGCCGTCGCGCTGTCGAGCGCCTTCACGGTTCAAACCTCCGGCGGTCGCGTGACCTATGGCGGCGGAACTTGGCGCTGCAGTGACCTGCACGTCACCGGGGAAAAGAACGACTTCACGGCCAGCGGCGAATTTGGGCCAGGGGGATGGACGGGCCGAATCCAGGGGGCGAGCCTGGACCTTAACGCCCTGCTCGGAGTGACGGCGGGACTGGGAAACACGTCCGGCCGCGAGACCGCGCAGGCAACCGCCGCCGCCGCGGAAGGGAAGCGGCTGAGCGTCGATGTCGGCACGGTGTACTTCCGCCGGGCCACGTTAGAAGAGGCGCACGCGAACGTTTCGGCGGACGGGGGCAACTTGCGCATCGACGATCTGCGCCTGCGGCCAGGCCAAGGCGCCGTGACGGGCAGCATCCGACGCGACGCGGCCGACACGGCCGGGGCGATGCTGACTTTGGACCTGCAATTTCAGGAAGCGGACATGCGCGTGCTCGATCAGATCCTCTTGCCCGAGCCTCGCGCGCTCAGTGGCCTGATGACCGGCACGGCGAACCTGCGCTTTGTGGAAGCGAAAGACCTGCACTTGCTCAACTCCCTCTCCGGGAACTTGACCTACACCGCCAAAGACGGCTCCTACGGAGAATTGGGCTGGGCCACGCGGTTGCTCACCGTCCTGAAGACCACGGAATTGATCCGGTTGCGGCTGCCGTCCTTCCAGGATTCCGGCCTGAGCTTCCAGAGCAGTGAGGCCGACCTGGTATTCACAAACGGGACCATGCAGGTCCGCAAATTCACCGCGACGGACCGCGCCTACAGTCTCGAGGCAGACGGGGCCGTGGACTTCCCGCGGGACACGACGGACGTCGAATTCCGCCTCTACCTCCTCGAATCCGTCACGGGCATTGTGGGCAGGACCCCCATCTTGAAAAGCACCGTGGACCTCTTGAAGCGCGCCGGCGGCCTCCGTCTCAAAGCCACCGGCTCCCCCTTCGACCCCACCATCCGGCCCGACCCGCTGGCCCTCCCGGAGCGGCTGCTGGATCTTACCGGGAGAGGGGAAGCGCCGACAGAATAGTGGCGCATTTCGCCCACATGTTATTCACCGCGAATCTTCCTGTCCGTACCTAATTCGGCATAGCAACCTTTTCGCCGATCTATCTCTGGGCTACCTCCTTGAGCGGGGGCTGAGCTTTTTGATGCCTCATTGGTGGCGGTGGTGGCGGCGGATCTTTCAGTAAACGTTCCAACAAAGGAAGAGTGGCTTCAGTGGCGATTGAGCTTAGCACCTCGATAGCCCCCTGGCGGAGCCTGTAGTCGAAAAGCGGTACGTACTTCTCCTGCTGGGCATAGGGACCATCCGGTGCATTATACAGGCAGTACTGCTCGATGAAATGCGTGAGGGTATCCGTCCGCCTTCGGGCCAATTCTGGCTGCTTGGAGCTCAGGAGGGCTAGAATCTCAAATGCCTCATCGATGGTCAATGATTGGAGACCGTCCGGGCTATAAAGGAGATGGGGATTCCCTATCCTATGCCCTTGTGGTCCGAGTTGCATCTGTAAAATGTTGTCTAGAGTTCTCTCCGGGGCGGCCTCCGCGAGGTATTGCTTCCAGTTGGGACCGCGGGCCGGGGAAGTCCATACGGCATCATAGATGATAGGGGAGAGCGTTGACTCGGCAAGTGTGGCGAGCACGCGCTGTTCATCCATTTCGGCTTCTTCGCCTGGCAAGTCCTCGCCGATCATCAACAGTAGGTTGCCATGTAAAGCAATCGAGTGATCCAATAGTCTTGATGTCCGATCTGCCACCTTAAGGTTGTGATCCCGGGAAACATGGATCGAGTGAGACTCTGCGCTCTTGCGAAGACCTTCAGCCGAAAGAAACAGCGACCGCTGATATTCAAAGAGGTAGAACGTGAGAAGGCGTGACTCAAATTCCTTCGAGATCGGAAGCAAAGTCACGTCACCCGCACTAATGGTATAGACCTGGCCCAAGAGATGAAACAGTTCGGCTCGATCGCGTGCCGCGAAAGCAGCGTCCCAAGCCGGGATGAGGTCTTGCTGTGGATCGGCCTCTTCGACAGCGTAAGCTGATCTGCTCATCGTTGGGATTATGAGCATGCTTGCAAACGTCAGAACGTACGCATAGATTCGCTTATTCATCGCAGTGTCCATTTGTGTACCCGCTGTTCCAAGGTGTGCTAGTTGCAGTGTAACCTTCGCTTTTCAAGGTCGCGAATGTCTTCTTTTGACCGTCGCCGTACAAGAAAATTCTCGACGTTGAGACCCCTGCAATGTCCGCAGCGGCGGCGATGTTCCAATTGGCTACGGAACCATTAGCAAAGTCGAAAGCTCGACCGTATGCATGTTCGCTGGTCGCAAGGGATCGAGGGTTCCTCAAGGAGTTGTTCTTGACAGGGCAGCGGAATGCGCAGGTGACTGTAATTGGCGAACCATACTGGTTCCGAACTCTTTGGAACATTGCCGAAACCGTATTGTCCCATTCCCAGTGAGTATGCGGGCTTGGCAGCTCCTCCCCGTGATTGCATGCGAGATCGGAGAAACTGAAATTCCCGGGGTTAACGAACTCGTGCGGATCCCCCGCAATGTCTGTTACAAGTTCATCACAGTTTGGCGGGGGAGAGTACTGGTTTCCATTCACGTCGACGACTTCCGGATTCTCGTACTGCCTCCGCAGCGTATCGCGTCCATCCGGTCCGCAGGGGCCGCAATACGGTTCATATACCGCCGTAACTTGACGGTCATCATACATTTCCAGAACCAGCGCCGAATCAGTGTAGCCCTCGACAGGTTTCCCGCCCACGACTTCGGTTCCTTCACCTGACCAGTAAATGAAGCCGTATCCGGGGTTGTTTTCTGCATGGAGGACAACATCTTCGTTGGCGTCGTAGTACTTCTTCGCCGGATCCGTCCAGACAAAACCAACGCATTCCACGTTCCCGGTGCCTTCCAGGCGATATTGAACCGTCAACTCATGCTCCGGCAGGGGCGCGAAGATGGCAGTGGCGGAACTAACACTGGTTGCTGGATAAGGACCCGTAGATAAGCCTTGCCCGGAAAACTCAAGCCATCCAAGAAAAAGGCTGCCCGGGTCGGGGATCGCAGTGAACGCAACTGACCCACTTTCGGATGCCGTAAGGGTCCCCACATAACAGCCACTGCTCCCAAAGGTTTCCGCTCCAAGTGCGATGCCATCTCCCTCGGAAGACACCGATATGCTTACTGTCTCGACGTCCGGCTCCGAAGTGTCCCGGACGGTCGGTTTTACGTATCCGCCGCCCAAGTACAATGTTGGAGACGTGGCAAAGATGCAACGATTCGACGCTGATGCACAGTTTGCCCCATTGTTCCAACCGACCAGCTTCTTCCCGGAGCTGACTGATGCCGTTAATCCAACAGTGGTTCCAGGAGCACCCACCATCCAGCGATAACCATCGTCTCCCGGAATCGTCGGTGAGGTAACAGTATAAAACTGGCCATCGTCGCAGACGCGGGTCACGCTCCGCGCGTACAAAGCGCGCACATAGACGTGCTCGGGAGGATCATCGGGGTCAACGGCGAGTACAAAGTTCTCAGAAGGATTGCGGCTGCCGTTTATCGACGTGCCGCCGGCCATCCAATACTGAAACTCGAATCCTTCGCCTGCTTCACCTGCCGTCACATGAATGCGCCTGCCCAAACAAACATCCGTACCCTCCGGCCCTCCTGTGACAATGTCTTGGAGGGCAGGATGGGAGGGGACGGAATAGCCTTCCTCGTAAATAACCACTTCGATTGTCTGGAGGGGACAATTGCGATCTGCGCAATCGGCGTTGCACACTGGTTCCCCTTCCCCTTCCCCTTCCCCTTCCCCTTCCCCTTCGCCTTCGCCCTCGCCTTCGCCTTCGCCCTCGCCTTCGCCCTCGCCTTCGCCCTCGCCTTCGCCCTCGCCTTCGCCTTCGCCCTCGCCTTCGCCCTCGCCTTCGCCTTCGCCTTCCCCCTCGCCTTCGGCGCCAATACCTTGGTCTAGGGCATTAGCGACATAATCGTCCACCTGATCCGGAAAGGTGGCGCCTGCCGCATCTCCCCACTCCGAAAGGTTGGAACCGCCATCGCCATCAGCGTCGGCACTATAGGCCAATGCACCCTGATTGATGGTGCTGTAATTCGCCGGGTTGAGCGTCGAGGACCATTCGGAGAAGGCGGAATTGGTAATGTATTCGGTCGAGCCAGGATCTCCTACGGTCATGAACGCGACGGTAACACGCTGGAGACGCGGATCGAGAGACGTCAAATCGGTCTCGGCGCGCGAAAGGTTCGTCCCCCAGGCATTGTACGCAGTACTGTGGGAGACGCCACCATCAGCGGAAAAGTCCGCATGGAGATCGAGCAGGACGGCGTTCAATAGGGCCAATTCGGCGATATCGGCAATCCCATTGCCGACAATCTGGCCCCCTGCTTTAAGATTCTTGTCCCATGTAGCTTCCTGGCCCATGACACCGAGGGTCGACAGAAAGTATTGAAAGTCCGCGTAGAGATCGAGCCCAGCAATCCCCGGCTCGTAGTAGGTCACCGCGAATATCTCCTCCGTTTCGTTCACCTGAAAGGCGTGCGCATTCGTGCTGACTGTGTGATAGTCCGAGAGAAAGAGCCAATTGCTAAAGTACCAATCCGCAGCAGGTTGAAATGAAATCACGAGTTCCGATCCTTCTAGGACATCATAGAGCAACTTCCCGTTGCTGCCGGGGTTGACGTCAAGAATGCCGCTGCCGGTAGCCTGTACTTGTCCCGCCGCTGAATTGAACACACTTAGCGTCAATACAGCTGGAGCGTAGATAAACGTCGCCGTTACGTACTTGTCCTCATCCATGGTTAGCGCAACGGGGTTGTTCGAGCCGGAGACGTCGCCGGACCAGCCGGCGAATTCGTAGCCGAGTTGCGTCGCGGGAACGGCGGTTAGCGTGATTTCGGTGCCGGCCTCGAAGGAAGTCCCTGCCGGCGCGACCGTGATGCTGCCTTGGCCGATGGTGGCCAGTTCGAGGTCGTAGTGGCGGGTGAAGTAGGCAGTAATGGTCTTGTGCGCGTTCATCAGCACACTGCTGGCGGCGGGGGTGGTGTAAACGATGTCGTCGTAGGCGGCCAGGGTGTTGGGCCAGACGAGGAAGGCGAGGACGTTCCCGGCGAAGACGGTGGCGTTGTCGGTCGAGAGGATTTGGACGGGCGCCAACGGGACAGCGTAGCGCCAGACTTCAAGGTGGCTGCCGCTCGTGATCAGTTCGACGTAGTAATGGGTGTCCTCGAACGAGTCCGCGGCGGTGTTCATGACGAGCGTGGTGTAGACGTAATTGGGGCTGGTGCCGGTGCGTTCACGCAGCCACGCGAGATCTTCGTGGAAATAGAGATAGATGCGGTGGCCGTCGGCCGTGTTATCGCGCAGTTGCAGCGCGCAGATCTGGGGTGTGGCGGTGCCCTCGGGCTTGAGGCGGTAGCGGAACTGGAGGTCGAAATCCGTGTTGTCGATCATTTGGTAGAAGCTTTGCGCGCCGCTGGACAAGACGGTGTTGGTCATCTCGTAATCCGCAGCCGACCACGTGCCGCTTTTGGACCAGTACGGGTTCGACGTGTGGTTGCCGTCGCTGAAGTCGTCGAGGAAGCCCATGAAGAAATCGCCTTCCCAGCGCTCGAAGGTCGAGCCGGGATTCGGGACGGCGGTGAGGTTGACGATGGTCCCCTCCGTGTAGGCACTGAGGTCGGGGTCGCGCGTGATGCTGCCGTAGCCGATGCCGGCGGTCTGGGTGGTGAGGATGTAGGGGCCGCCGGTCTTGAGGAAGTCTGGAGTCTGGAGTCCGGAGTCTGGAGAAAGACCCTTCAGCGAAAAGGGGTCCCAGAGGGATTCATCGAAGACTTCGGGGACTTGAATGAAGGTGGCGCCGATCATGAGATCGCGGTCGAGCGTCAATTCCATCGGGCTGTCGAAACCAGAGAGGTCGCCGCTCCACTGCATGAAGTCCCAGCCGCCCTCCGGCTTGGCCCAGACGTGGAGTACCGTACCCGCGGGATAACGGTTCTCCGGGTCTACAGCAGTACTGGGATCGGCAGGTTGAACGTCGATAACGCCATTGCCTGTAGGCGAAGCCAGGACTTGGAAGGTGGTTTTGGACAAGTCCAGGGGAACGGGGCTGGAAGCCCCGGCTACGGACGGCGGCTTGGAAATAGGGGAGAATTCAGTGTCCGCGGCGAACATGCGCTGGGTAGGCCACAGCAGAAAGAGCGAGACCAAACAAATACCGACATGCCCCCCCCCTAAACCGCTTCATGGCTACAATCCCCCGATTGGTTAAGACCACCGTTGTGCTTCATAGCACGGTGATCATTGTTTTGTCAAGAAAATGTTCGGGCGGTGGTATATGTTTGGTTATAGGCGCCTATCCGCTCCCGTTTAAATTTCAAAACTTGAGCTACGTAGATCCCATGTGTAATGGGACGTTCTTGCCCCAACTGCGGCGCCTGTCCCTGCCCTTATCGAATTGCTCAATGGACGACGGTGTAGTGGTTGGCCAGTTGCGGCTGGTCCTGAAGGATGACGAGCCGCTGCCCGGGGGCGTCGTAGGTCCACCCTTCGTTTTCCGGCAGGAGCGCGGCGTCACACTTTACTTCGCGCGGTTTGTTTGCGGACAGAACGCGCAGGACGAAGGGGCGCGGGCTGGCGGCGAAGTCCACCTGGATCGAGAGTCCCGCATCTTTTTTGACAGCGCAGGTGATGACTTCCTTCGTATCGGGCCAGCGGAAGTGCAACTCGGACGCGCCGCGGGGATAGAGGTTCAGCGTCATCTTGTTTTCCCAGGCACTGTCCCCGATCCCGGTATAATCGCGGCGGACGTTCATCGGCAGGATTGCGCCGTCGCGCACGTACACCGGATATTCTTCAAGGGGAAACGTGCGCGTAAACGTCTGCGGGCCTTCCAGCACCTCGAGATCATCGAACAGGTAGCGCCACGGGCCGCCGGGAAGGGAGACCGTTCGCTCGTTGGCTTCGCGGTGGAGCGGCGCGACGAAGAGGTCCGGTCCGAAGTAGTATTCGAAATCATCCCCGGCGCGGGTCATCACGGTGCCCGTGCCTTCGTGCTGGCGGTACATGTGTTCCCAGATATAGGGGACGAGTTCGGAGTGCAGCCACGCGAATTTGCGGATGATTTCCAATTCCCGCGGCGTGCGTTCCCAGAGGCGGCGTTCGCCATGTCCGCCGTTCAGGAACAGTCCGCAGAATGTCGAGAATTGCGCCCAGCGGATGTAGAGCGCGGGCGGGATCTTTGGGCCGCCGTAGCCGCCGATATCGGAACCGACGATGCCATAGCCTTTTTCCGCGCTGCGGAGGATGTAGTCCAATGCTTCGTCCAACCCCTCCTCCTCGGCCGTCCAGGTGTGGTCCTGATCGCCCACCCAGCACACGGGCGCCGCGTCCAGCGGCGCGAAACCGTTCGGGTGTACATACGGCGCGTTGTCGTCAATAGCGCGCGCGAGGGTGATGAACTCGGGGTTCTGCGTGAGGCCATGCCGGTACTCGTCACGATAGTAGTGGTCCATGTACGCGCGCGTGGTGAGGAGGCCGCCGTGGACATTGCCGTAGGGAATGGGGACCGGACCGAGAGAAGAACTGAAAAAGGTCGCCGTGTCATCGAGTTTCCAGCCGTCGATGCCCCAGTCGAATACGTTTTGTTGCAATCCGTGCCACCACGACATAGCTTCGGGATGGGTATAGTCGATGAGGCCGCCGCGCCCTTTCCACCACTTCAATTGACGATCGCCGCCCGCGAGGTAGCCCTTCTCCGCGACCTGTGCGTACCAGTCGCTGCTGTCGCGAATGGTCGTGTCAGCGTTAGAGCTGTCGACCATGCAGGTCATCCAGAGCACGACGCGATACCCCCGCCCCTGCAACTCGCGAAAGAATTTCTCCGGCTCGGGATAGCGCGCGGCGTCCACCGTGAAATCGTTGTAGCGCGTGCTCCAGGGGCTGTCGATCAAGACCGTGCGGACGGGGAAATCTTGCTCCTCATAACCGGCCAGCAATTCGCGGACAAAATCCGCGGTGTTAACATCGTCTTCCCAGACCCACGGCTCGAGCGCCCAGGACGGCGTGACCGGTACATGCCGTGTCTGCAAGAGCCGGTGCAATCCCCAGACCGGGTATACGACATAGCAGACGAAAACAACGGCGAGGAGAACGGCAAAGACGAGAACACCAAACAGAATGCGGCGTGCCCAGCGGCGGATCATAGTCGGTCCCTCAGCTTCAGATGGGAAGCTTAGACCGTCTCGGCACACCGCAGGTTACACGCTTTCGTAGACGCGGCGTCCACGCCGCGTCTCTGGATATTCTTAACGTGCGCGGACCGGCCCAACGACTGCGGCGGAAGCGTTCAGGGCCTGTTCGAGCAGGTGGGCGGGCGGCAGTCTTACCAGCACGGTGTCGCCATCAACCCTGACTTGGAAGGCGTAGATGTTGCCACAGTCGCCGGACAGGCACTGCCCACTGCTGAGCGCGAACGTCTTCTTGTGCATGGGACACGCCACTTTCGGCACGCCGCCGGCCTCACCGACGATGCCGCGGGCCAGCACCAGGTCTCTCTTGTGCGGGCACATGTTTTGGCTGGCAAACCATTCGCCGCGCGAACTGAAATTAAAAACAGCGATCTGTACATTGCCGTAGTTCACCGGGGCGCCACCGTCCTGGGGAAAATCGCTGACCTGTCCGACACGCACCCACTGCATGCTGGCCTCGTCGAATTCAGCCGGCGCTTGCCATTTTTCACGCGGCCAGGCGGCGGGCCGCTTCTGTTCCCGCTC
>JACPGD010000483.1 GCA_016182645.1 Candidatus Hydrogenedentota bacterium
GTCCCTGCCGCCATATTCGCCCGAACTCAATCCGGCCGAATTGCTCTGGGACGATCTCCGGGAGAAAGAGTTTGCCAATCGCGTGTTCGACTCCCTGCCCGCCGCCACAGAGCAACTGCTGCGGGGGCTCCACCGAATGCGGTGCGCCCCCGAAGCGCTCAAGTCTCTTACTGGATGGGATTGGATCATAAGCTCACTTTGACTGCGAAGTGGAATAAGACCTTCGCCAGGACCCTCCCCGAAGCCACGTGCATCGACAAAGATATCCTGGACGCGCTCCATGAATTGCTGCCGAAAGGCAAAGAACGGCGCGCGCGCGTCCGCCTTATCGGGGTCTGCCTCAACATGCTCCGGTATAACCAGCACCAACTCGCGCTCTTTGGCCGCGAACACAGCGAGAAGTGGGAGCACGTCCTCCAGCGCGTCGACAGCGTCCGGCAGCGTCTTGGCTTTGACGCTGTACACCTCGGCGCTTCGCTCTCCACATCCCCCCGAAACGAATAGAAATCCCACTCGAAATGCTTCAACTGGCCACAACCTGCAAGATTCTTACAGACCCAGTGACGCCAGTAGTCGGACAAAGGCGGCGAGTACAAGGTTGATGGGCAGCAATAGCAGATCCAGCACAAATCCCAGTAGATAGATGGACATTACCAGGTCCTCTCCTCACGGATTACACAAGATTAGGTCAATATGACCTGATAAGATTCGCATAAAACGTGCAATCCACTGCGGTATCGAAAACGACCGCCTGTGCGGGGGCAGTGCCGCTCAGCGTCAAAATGCCTCGCACGCAATCAGCCGGCGCAGACAAAAGCAACACGTCGAACTGAGTCGCGAAGAACGGCGGGTACTCGAGGGTCACCGTGTTCCCCGTATTCTCCACAATAGCACCCGTAAAGGGGACATCGACCGATTCTGCCTGTGACGACACGCGCAAGCTAAACGACGCGTCTGTCAAGAAGTCAAAACTTCCCGAAGTTGCGGTCAACCGAACCGAATTGATAATCAACAGACTCGGTTTGTAGGGACGTCTCGCTACTTCATCCCCTCCCGCCTCCAAAACGGCTTCCAAAATGGCGTCCTGGCCGGAGTACGTACAGGGTTGAGATCCCAAACCAACGCTAACGCCCGCGAATGAAGTCCCCGGCTCTTGCCCGATCTGCTCTAGGCCAAGCGTCGTTCCTGTGCCAAACGGAATGGTCACTGGGACCGACCATGCCAGTAACCCCACTACGAGGCAGCCGGAACAAAACACCGCAACGATGACTCCTGCGCTGCACAGTAGGAATCGGCAGCCCACATAGCGTGTGAACATAGTAGTCATGTGCTTATTTCAGCCGGAAAGCCCCTGAAGAAATCCTTCGAGTGCAATACCCAGAAGGAACCGCAGCGTCGTTACCACCCACACGAGCAAGAATTGAGCAAGGATAGCCATGGACACCTCCCATTTTCTGTTTTGGTCGTTAAGATTGGGTACAAAATAGCAACTATATTCCTAAATATCAAGAGAGATTATTGAACCTATTGAATTCCCGGTAGGGCTAACTGCGAAACGCATGAAAGATGCCGCGCATACTGTCCGGCACTTCCGGATTCGACGTAGGATGCAGCACGTACTCGACCCGTTTGAAGCCGAGCACGTTTAACATCGCGCCCACCGCATGCTGGTTCAAACCCCACCAGTTCGTCGGGTCGCCACCCTTCTCCTTACCTGGATAAAAAGCGCCCGCTGGCCGATCCAAATCGTAGAGATCCAGCAGCGTCTCCACGATCAGACACTCCTGCGTCACAGCGGTCACTTTCTCCAAACCCAGAAACGGGTGCTTTAAGTGATAGAGCACGCCCAGGAACAGCACCACGTCAAATGTCCCCACCGCCTCGGGAGCGATGTCCATCGCGTCAATGTCCAGGCTTTCCACCTGCGACCTGAGTGATCCGTGCGCTGTGTCGAATCCGTCTTTCGTGCCCCAGCCCGGCCCGCTCCAACAGAAATGGTCCGTTGCCAACACGCGCGCCGCCCCCCGCCGCTCCGCCTCGAAAGAGAAGAACCCGTCCCACGCCCCCACGTCCAGCACGGTCTTCCCTGCGAGCGGGTAACGGAAAATGATTTCCGCCTCCATGCCCAGCACTTCGCGCGGCTTCAACCCCCGAGTCACTTGCCCGCTTCCCAGATCCATGCTATGGAACCACCGGATGTTCTCAATCGGTTTAATCATTGCTCCCTCTTTGCTTGCGGCGCACTACGATCACGCCCGACACTCCATGAATGAGGAGAGTTTACCAAAGGGAAGGAGGCGAAGCGCATACCGCGCCCGCCTCCCGCCGCGTCCACTTCATACTACTATCTTGAAACTGCCTGCTTTTCAGCGTGGAATTTGATCGTCTCCTCATCGGCTTTCGGCACACTGGATCTTCGTCAAGGCCGGCTCTGATGCGGTGTTCTGCCCGCTTCGTTATCTACGTTCATCTGCGTCATCCACGGATTAGCCTCTGAACCACCGGCAATTGCAGCCCCGGCCCGGTTCCAGGTACTTCCGAAGCTCTTCTGCTGTCACCAATCCATTGCTGTTTTCATCCAGTTCGTTAAACTGCGCCACGGTCAGGGTTGGCTGATTCACGCGCGCCTCAGCGTAAGACAACCCGCCGTCGCTGTTCGTATCCAAGCCCTCAAAGCTGGAAAGCATCGACTCGGCGGCTTCCCGCAACTCCGGCGGCTCCCCTTCCCCTTCCCCTTCCCCTTCACCCTCGCCTTCTCCTTCTCCTTCTCCTTCTCCTTCTCCTTCTCCTTCCCCTTCCCCCTCTCCTTCGCCTTCGCCTTCACCTTCGCCTCCACCTTCGCCTTCACCTTCGCCTTCCGCCGCCAACTCACCGATGACGTTTCGCACTTCATTGGTGAGAATGGGCGCGTTCACGTCGAATACGATTTCGGCCTGGTTTGTCAGCTCCGTACCGTCCACCAGATCGGCCCTGGGCATCACCTGGAACACAATATGCCCCTCGCCACGGTGCGTCTCGTCGTTTGGTGGCAGGAACCCGGCAAACGGATCCAGGGGCATCTCGCCCGTGTCCGGATCGCGCAGGCTCAATGTCCAATCCACGCGCCCCGTTTGGTGGTTGAGGTTGCCCTTGAGATCGAGCCACCAGGACTTCTCCACTTCGGGTCGATAGTCCGGGATTGTCTGCCGCAGGGTAAAGGCCCCAGCCGCGTCCTCCACCGCGATCACGTTTTCGCCCCAACTGACTTCTGTTGTGCGGAAACTCCCCCAATCGAGATCGCCGTCCAGGTGATCCGTCACACGAACTTCCACCGCAGGAACGTCCGCCGTGGCTTGGTTCTCAAAATAGACGACATACGTGAGTGTTTCGCCGGTCTGCACCAAATGCTGCTCGCCATCGCCCGCCGGGCCAACTTTCTCGTTGGGGTCCCGCGAATAGACGGCCACGACCGGCTTGGTGATCACTGGTAGGTGCGAAATGGCCTGTTGAAGCACACCCGGTTCCGGATCGTTGCTCTCATCCTCATCGCAACAGGTGTCCGGCGGCTTGGGCAAACGGAACTGCTTGGTGTCTGCCTGCTGTTCCTCCTGCTTGGTCTCTGCCTTGGCGGCGAACAGCGAACTGGGAAGCGACGCGGGTGCGGACCATGCGCCAGGCGCCCCGCTCCCAACGACATAGCGCAGCCCCCAGTCCTCGGCCGTCTCGAGATCTCCATCCAGGTCTTCCGCCCAGACGACCAGGAAGCCCCCCTCCGTGGCCGCCACGGCCGGGCGGTCCGCCGCCGTGGTTTCCCGCACTGTCTCCGGCGCCGACCACGAATCGCCATCCCACACGGAAACCACTATCTCGCACACCTCGTTCTCCAGTTCGGGATCCTGTTTGGCAGGCGCTGGCACCGCGTTGACCCAGGCGGCGACGATACTGTCGCCCCCTGCGCCGAGCGCCGGCAGCTCATCGCGTCCAGTCAACGGCGCGCCCACGACCGCGGGCGCGCTCCAGACATCGTTGATGCGCCGTGAGAACACAATGTCAGACGCATTTTGCGCGGCGCGCAGTCCGTCCAAGTCTGTGTTCGTGGAGTTCATTCCGGCCGATGACACCGAGGCCCAGACGGCCAGGGGTACGCCGGCCGCGTCAAAGGTCACCGCGGTGTCCTTGCTGAAACTGGCCGCCGCCTCGAGCGCCACGGGCGCCGACCAACTGGTTCCGTCCCACGAAGCCGCATGCACCCGCCCGCCCAGTTCATTCTCGTAATCGCCGGTGTCGCGCGGCCATACGAGCAGCACTTCGTTGCTCATCGGGCTGCGTGCCAGCGCCGGCGGACCTTCGCCAAACAGGTCGGGCCGGCCCTCGGCTTCTTCACTTTCGACGACACGCACGCCGTCTTCGTACTCTTCCTCGGATTCCGGCCGCCCCACCCCGGTGGTGGTCATCACTTCCTCGCGCCGTTCATGCACCAGGACGCCCTGGTACATATAGTCGCGTTCCTTGACTTCGCTCTTTGCCGTCTTGGTGAGCCGGATGGTTCCGTCGGGCAAGACTCCATCCTTCAAGTCCCCACACAGGTCGCCCCAGGATTTCTCGAAGTCCTTGGTGATCAGCCCCCAGGCCGCAGAGCCTTCGCCAGTAACCTTGAAGCAATAGCCCTGGAACACTACCTGATGCGGCGGCGTGGTGTAGCGCGCCCGCCCGGTCAACTCCGCCCCGGCCGTTCCCTTCACCAATCCCTTCACAAACGTCACCGTGCCTTCCGCCCCCCCCGTGAGCGTCAGCGTGACGGACGCTTCCGAGGGCATGCCCGGAAAGTCGCCCTGCCAGGTCATGTCGCCCGCGAAATCCCCGGCCAGTTTCGCGGTCAACTCGACGGTCCCCACGGGCGCGCCAAACAGGATGACCGGGAATTCCGTGCCGAAGGAGCCTTCGCCGCCCACCGTCACGTTCGCCGAGGCATTATCAAAAATGTATTCACAATGGTCGCGATCCGTCTTGAAGACGACCTTCGCTCCGATATTCCCTGAAGCTTGGACATTGTCCGAAATCGCCAGATTAATCCCCAGATTTCCGCTGAACATTGGACTACAGCCGGCCGAGACACACAGTTGCGAGTTAATTTCGTACCCGTACTTGCCCCCGATTACCGGCAGCCAACTCGGCAGGCTCGTCCCCACCTTGGGATTGAAGTCCGTGCACGAGCCCTCGTCCTGCTTGATCCGGATCAATGGCGCCGCCAGGGGTGGCCACCAGGCCCCGGTCAGGTTTGTGTCGATTTCCGCGAAGTAGAGGTCTGTGTCGGCATTCGGCACGGCGCTGTCCCACTGCAGCCAGACCACGACGGGCACGCCGCCTTCACCAACCGCGACATCCGGACCCAAATCATCGAAGGCGTCCGCGGTCAGTAACACGGGAGTGGTCCATTCAAGACCATCGTCTACTACTCGGCCCAGTGACCACCACAGCACATGGTTGTCCGCGGCGTCGAGCGCCTCCCAAACGGCAACCAACTCGGCCGCTTCGGCCCCCGCCTGCAATTCCGTGTCGTACGCCAGGCGTGGCGCCCAGCCTGTCGCCCCAGCCAGCGGCCCCGCGTCCAGCCAAGCCGTCCCGTCCCACGTGGCCCACCACAGCTTCGAATCGCGCTCCCAGGCCAGGAACACTTCACCCGCGGCGCCCGCGGCCGTTTCCGGCCTGCGTTCAGACGGGGGCGGCGGGGTGTAGGGATCTTCTTCGACCGCTTCCAACCGATGCGCCAGGAGGCGCACGCCATTAACGTCCTCTTGCTGCGCGATCAGGATGACCGGTGGCTCGTCGAAGTAATAGCCTGCAACGCGGACTTCATAGGCGCCGTCCGGCAGCGGCGCCAGACTGAAGCTCCCATCCGAAAGCGTCTGCGTCTCCAGCAACGCCCCGTCCACCCCTTCGGGCAGGCCCGTTTGGACGACTCGCAACGTGGCGACCTTGATCGGACCAAGGGTATCCCGATCGAGCAGCACGCCGCTGATGCCGGCAACATGCTTACCCACCGCTTCTCGTGCAGCCAGCGCCAGAATCCGCCGCACATCCCAGCCCAAATCGCCGCGTTCCACCAAGCGGCCCGTCCTCTCGGCCAAGACTTCGAGATAGTCATTCCAAGTAACGCCCATCGTATCCGTGAAAGCATCCCACGCCGCTTCGTCCATGCCGTCCAGGTGAAGCCCGGTGCGGTACTGGTCCCAATCGATGACGCTGTCGTTCCCCTGAAGCAGATCCAAGCTAATCTCGGCATCGCCGTGTATCTTGACATAAACCGGCAGCCGATGCCGGATGCCTGCCGGCAACACCCCTGCCGGGCCGTAGGGATAAACACCCAGCACTTGAATTGAGCCTTGCGTCCACTCGTCCGCCGGCGACAGCCGGAACTCCGTCATCGGACCGCCCGAAACCAGGAACAGCGGTGTCTGCATGTCCGCGTCTCCCGTATTGGCAAACGAGAGCCACAGTACGTACGGCAAACCGCCACGCAATGCCGGCGGCACCTCCAAATCCGATTCCAACCGTGGGCCGATGCCCGGAACTATTTCAAACGCCTGCTCCAGAACCTGCTCCTCGCCGTCTGGCCAGACCGCCACCACGTCCACCGTCCCCGCCGGTACCCCCATCAGGTCAAAGGTAAAGAGTAGGCGGGCCGGATCCACGCGATCAGGAAATGCGGTAGCCAGCACAGTGCCCTCGGCATCTCTGAATTCAATCCGCGTGTCCAAACCAAAGCCCACGCCGCGCAGTTCCAGCGTCACCTGGCCGCTGTTGCCCGCCTGCGCCCGATCTAGACTCGCAACGTACCTGTCAATGGCAAACGCCTCGATGGTGAAGTCGCGGAAGGCAGGGTTCTCCCGGTCAGTGAAGTAGACGCTGAAGTACAAGGTGCCGGGTTCTGGCTCAGGGATAAGGAGGGTGTAAGCACCGTCATACGCCGGCCCGCTGCCGGACCACTGGTAACTGGCCAGGGTCGGTAGCGCCCCCCAGCGGCCTAGCAACCACCAGTCACCTCCGGCCTCGGCCGTCGGCTGAAGACGCACCACCAGCGCCCCCGTCTGCGCCTCCATCCACTCGAGCTGATAATCGTGGAAGAGGAAGGGCGCGCAGGCTTGGGTCTCAGGCGTGCCGAGCGCCAGTGGCCGTATCAACCGGTTGTCCATCGGCGGCAGGCCCGTCTGCCATTGCGCGATGATCCCACTCGCATAGCTGACGCTGAACTCGGTGCCGTCCGGCGTGCACGCCAGCCCATTAATCGTGGTGCCCGTCCAGTCAAACCGCTTGA
>JACPGD010000490.1 GCA_016182645.1 Candidatus Hydrogenedentota bacterium
ACCAGCGCCTCGGGCTGGCCGATCTCCGCAAGGAAGGCTCCTATGTCCAGCGCCAGGTCCACGGCTGGATCAAGCGCTACAACGGCTCGCAGACCGATGACATCCCCATGATCGAACAGACCGCCCACTGGCTCGAGGCCAACTACCCCCAGGACGCCGGCGCCGTCATCGTCCACAACGACAATAAGTTTGACAACCTCATTCTCGATGCTGACGATACGTCAAAAATCATAGGCGTCCTCGATTGGGAAATGTGTACCATCGGTGATCCCATCATGGATCTCGGCACCACCATGGGCTACTGGACGCAGGCCGAAGATGCCGCCATGGGCATCGTCCAGTGCTTCCTCACCACCGAGCCCGGCAGCTTTACCCGCCGCGAACTCGTGGATTACTATGGCGAATTGACCGGACGCGACGTCAGCAACATCCGGTTCTACTATGTCTTCTCACTGCTCAAGCTCGCCGTCATCGTCCAGCAGATCTACTACCGCTACAAACAAGGCCTGACCCAGGACGAGCGCTTCGCCCCCCTCATCTTCATGGTCGGCGCCCTCGGACAAAAATCCGTCGAGATCATCGACGGCGCCGCAATCTAACTCCAACGGTCCCTTTGTCCATCGCGTCCATTAAGCCCACTTCGCTCCGGCGCTCCGCGCTTCGGGCAGGTCGCTTCGCAGCGGCAGGCGTCGTCCACCCGCTACGACAAATCGCAAGCGGCCCTCCTTCATCATCTTGTGTACGCCCTGAACGCTAACACGCATGCGTTGTGCCGCCTCTTGCACGCTGGCCAGTTCCGCCGCGACCACCCGTGTCGCATCGACTGCGGCCATGTGTTCAGCAACGCGCTCCGCAATATTGCGTTCCGACTTCAGCGACCAGAATCCTTCTCCGCAAACGCTGCAAAATTGACCGTCCAGCTTTGGAACTCGAAGCGCTGGGTACTCGGGCAACTCAAAATCTTCATGCAGGCCCCGCTCGTGCCGCATGCTCTTCTTCGCCCCGCAAATAGGGCAGTCTATCCACTTCTTCTCTCGCATTTCAGGCTTCCTCCACTTGTTTGAAGGAGATAATCACCGTGGTCTCATCAACAATCTGCATTTTCACATAGGCGAGCTTCCCGCGAATCTCCTGCCGGTAAACGTCTTGCCAGATCTTGGCATTGTCGTAGCTCGTCATCGACTTATAAAAATCATGAGCAGTCAAACCCAAGACCGATCCGGCCAACTGAGGAGATTTGAAAAGTCGGAAATCGCGCGCCGCGGTTCGTATCGCTGTTCGCGTCACGCGATAGGAGCCTTCGCGGATGAGCTCTTTCACCCGCTGCAATGGGTAATGTGGTTTCTTCTTCTCCACCAGGTTATTTTGCAACATTCAGTTGAAATCTTCAACCTCAAAAATGAAGCACATGCTCATTGAACCATTCAAGAACCCTCCCCTACAATCAGCGTCGGCTCCGCAAACGTTGTTTAGCCCTGGAAACTCTGTCTCCATGCACGATCCCCTGCCGCCGTCCGCCCCATTCTCGCCCGCCACTGCCTTGCAGCGGGTCGCGGCCCATGCCGGAGAGACGCTGGCCGCAGGCACCGGCGCTTCCAGCGCGGAGTTGCTCTGGCGCATCGAAGCCCCCATCGAGCCCCTCGAACCCATCGAGTGGCTGCGCGCCCAATCAGGCTTCACCCAATATTACTGGTCCGACCGCAACGACACCTTCACCATGGCCGGCGTGGGGGAGGCGGACGTGCTCGCCCCGGACGGCCCTGTCAACCTCCAGCAGGTCTTCGCGCGCATGCGCAAGCGCCTGCCCGAGCGTTTCCCGTCCTTGCGCTATTACGGCGGCCTGCGCTTCACGCCCACGGCGGGGAAAGAATCGCGCTGGCGCGAATTCAAGGCGTACCGCTTCATTGTGCCGCGCTTCGAAGTCGTACGCCGCGCCCGCGGCACGGTGTTCGCCTGCAATCTCTTCGTCAAGAGCGACGCGGAAGCCAACCGCAACCAGCGCGATCAGATCCTGGCCGATTTGGCCCGCCTGTCGTTTGCGCCCGCGCCCGAAACGCCCTTCCCGCGCGTCCTGGGCCGTCAAGACCTTCCGGACCAGGCCCGCTGGCGCGCCATGGTCGAACGCGCCCTCGAAGCCCTGTCCCGACACGATTTCGAGAAGGTCGTTCTCGCGCGCGAGACCTGTTTCACCCTGGACGCCCCGCTCGATCCCGTCGCCTTGCTCGTCCAATTGCAACAACAGACGCCGCACTCGTTCGAGTTCTGCTTTCATCCCGTCGCCGACCGCGCTTTCATCGGAGCGTCGCCGGAGCGCCTGTTCAAGCGCGTGAATGTGCACCTGCAAAGCGAGGCCCTCGCTGGCACGCGCCCGCGCGGCCGGACCGACGCCGAGGATGAACGTCTGGCCAGGGAACTGCTCGGCAGTGATAAGGAACTGCACGAACATCGGCTGGTCCTCCAGACCTTGCGCGCACATTTCCAGAGGTTTTGCGTCGAGTTCCAGGAAGACGAAGAACCGGGCCTCATGCACCTTCGCCATTGCCGGCATCTTTACACGCGCATCGAAGGCATTCTGAAAAAGGCCAATGTGGACGCGGCCCTCCTCGAAGCCTTCCACCCCACGCCTGCCGTCGGCGGCACGCCACGCGATCACGCGCTCGCGTGGATCCAGCACGAGGAACCCTTTGATCGCGGCATCTATGCGGGGCCGGTCGGCTGGGTCGGTTTCGACGCCTGCGAGTTCTGCGTTGCCATCCGCTCCGGGCTCGTTAAAGATAACGTGCTGGCGGTGTACAATGGGGCCGGTATTGTGACGGGCTCGCTGCCGCAAGAGGAGTGGGCCGAAATTGAGGCAAAAATGGGGAGTTTCCTCGATGTGCTGGGGATGCACCGTGCCTGATTCAAGATCAAGTGCTCTTTTCTGCCCCCATTGCTTCCGCCCCTCCCACTCCTTCCGTCCCTTGTCGTTCTTGTCGTTCCTGCCATTCCTGCCGTCTCTGTTGTCCCCGTCGTCTCTCTCGTCCCCGTCGTTTCTCTCGTCCCCGTCGTCCCTATTGTCCCTGTTGTCCCTGTTGTCCTTTTCGTCCCTTTCGTCCTTTCGGCCCCCAACATGCACGCCCATCCCCCCAACCTGAACCACTGCTGGGCCAGCCTCCTCATCGAGGAACTCGTCCGCGGCGGGTGCGGCTTCTTTGGCCTCGCGCCCGGCTCGCGCTCGACGCCGCTGGCCCTCGCCGTCGCCCAACAGGACCGCGCTACGCGTTGCGTTCACTTCGACGAGCGCGGCGTCGCCTTCCACGCGCTCGGCTGGGCGCGCGCCACGGGCCGCCCCGCCGCCGTCGTCTGTACTTCGGGCAGCGCGGTGGCCAACCTCTGGCCCGCCGTCGTCGAGGCCGAAGCCAGCCGCGTCCCGCTCCTCCTGCTGACCGCCGACCGTCCCCCAGAACTCCTCCACGCCGGCGCCAACCAGGCCATTGATCAAGAGCGCATCTTCGGCGCTTACACCCGCTGGGCCGTAACGCTTCCCTGTCCCGATACGGCCATTCCGCCGCGGTTTGTGCTTACCACTGCCGCTCACGCCCTCGCCCGCGCGGCCGGCCCGCCCGCCGGCCCGGTCCACCTCAATTGCCCCTTTCGCGAGCCGCTCGCCCCGGTGGACGACGGCACGGATTGCACCGCCTACCTTGCGCCTCTTCGGCCCTGGCTGGACTGTGACGCGCCCTACACCCACCGGCATGCCTGCGCTCAACCCCTGGATGACGCTGGCCAGGAATTGCTGCTGGATCTCGCTGCGCAACACGCGCGCGGGCTGCTGATCGTGGGACAACTCTTCACGGACGAGGAAAGACGGGCCATCGCCGCCCTGGCCCAGGCCCTGTCCTGGCCCATGATGCCCGACATTACCTCCGGACTGCGCTCCGGCTTGGAGATCCCCGCGCGCATTGCCTACTACGACCAGATGCTCCTCTCCCCGCGCTGGCAGGATGCGCTCCGCCCCGAGTGCATCCTGCACCTTGGCGGGCGCCTTACCTCGAAACGCCTGCAACAACACCTGGCCCGAATGTGCGAGGGCAATGACGCCCCCGTCTACGTGCATCTGGCTGATCATCCCTTCCGCCAAGATCCCGATCATCTCGTGCGCCACCGTTTCCAGGTCGACCTAGCCGCGTGCGCCCGCGCGCTCGCTGCTACCATCAAACCCAACCCCGATCACGCCTGGCGCGAGTCCCTGCTCGCCACCTCGCAGCGCGTCCACGACACCATCGATGCCTGGCTCCTGCAACAAGGCAACCTCAGCGAAATCGGCGTTGCCCGCGCTCTCTCGCGATTGCGCCCGCTGGAGACACCGCTTTTCCTCGGAAACAGCATGCCCGTCCGCGATATGGACATGTATGCCGCGTCGGAGGCGTCCCCCGGTCCGGTCTTCGCCAACCGCGGCGCGAGCGGCATCGACGGCAACCTCGCCACGGCCGCGGGTATCGCCCGCGGCACTGGCAAGCCCACCATGGCCATTCTGGGCGACCTCGCCCTCTTGCACGATCTGAACTCGCTCGCGCTCCTGCGCAACTTGCCTGCTCCGTTCGTGCTTGTCGTCATCAACAACGACGGCGGCGGCATCTTCTCCTTCCTCCCGATCAGCCGCCACGCGGAACACTTCGAGTCCTGCTTCGGCACGCCGCATGGCATGAACTTCCGCGCCGCCGCCGAGCAATTCGGCCTCGAATACCAGGCCCCGGCCGATAGGCAGTCCTTGAAACACGCCTGCCGCGGCGCGCTCAACACCCCCCGCGCCACGGTCCTCGAAATCACCACCAACCGCCAGGAGAACCACCAGGCACACATGCACCTGCAAGAAAGAATCAAATCAGCCCTCGATTCTGGCGAATAACCCGCGAATAGTCTCTCTAAGTTCGTCCGATCCGTCCGATCCGACCGATCAGTCCGATTGTATCCTCCCACCCACAGAGGCCGCCGTGATGCCTGATTTAGCCTGGCATGAAACCCCTTCCACCACCGCCGGCGCCCCGGCCGTCCTCTTGCTTCATGGTTTTCTCGGCTCCGCGCGCGAGTGGGAGGACGTCGCCCAGGCATTGACCCCGACTTTCCGCTGCCTCTGCCCTGACCTGCCCGGCCATGGACTCTCCCGCGCCCCCGAGGCCTGCGGCATGACCGAAGTGGCCCATACCATCATCAACCACCTGGATCGGCTTGGTGTTTCCCGCTGTGCCGTCGTGGGCTACTCGATGGGCGGGCGTCTCGCACTATTCCTGGCGGCCCACTACCCAAAACGTTTCACGAGCGCCGTCCTCGAGTCCGCCTCGCCTGGCCTCCGTGACGAGGCCGAGCGGCGCCAGCGCTACCAGGACGATTACGAACTCGCCCGCCGCCTCGAAGTGCTCGGCGAGGACAAGGAGGAGTTCGCAAAATTCCTGCGCGACTGGTTCGCCCAGCCGCTCTTCAAGACGCTGGCCGACAAGCCGGAATCGCTCAACCAACTCATCGCGCAGCGTTGTGAGGAGAACTTTCCCCGCTGCATCGCCGCCGGCCTGCGCGCCATGAGCGTGGGCCGCCAACCCAGCCTTTGGGAGATCCTTCCCCAATACCGGACGCCGACCCTGCTCATCGTGGGTGAGGAAGATCGAAAATTCCGCTTTATCGCCGAGGAAATGGGGGAACACTGCTCCAGCATGGCCACCAAAGTGTTCCCGGGTTGCAGTCACAACGTGCACTTCGAAAACCCCGGCGGCTATACTACCGTCCTCAAACATTTTCTCGAAGCCACCACCTGATCCGTCATAAAGGACCTGTAGCGCCCGGCCTCCGTGCCGGACGCGATGACGCAGCGCCGGCCCCAACCTTTTGCAAGGCCGCCGCCAACCTCGCGGGAGATCGTGCATGTCTACCCTTCATTGGCAAGAAGCCAAGACCTATACAGAAATCCTCTATCACAAAGCGGAAGGCATCGCGAAAATCACGATCAACCGCCCGCACGTCCGCAACGCCTTCACGCCCACCACCAACGACGAAATCAGCGATGCCCTTCATGATGCCCGCTTTGATTCCAGCATCGGCGTGATCATCCTCACCGGCCAGGGCGCGGAAGCCTTCTGTTCCGGTGGCGATCAAAAGGTCCGCGGTGATTCCGGCTACAAGGACGCCCACTCCGGCGCGCACCGCCTCAACGTCCTTGATCTCCACCGCCAGATCCGCACCCTGCCCAAACCCGTGATTGCGATGGTTGCCGGCTACGCGGTCGGCGGCGGCAATATCCTGGCCATGGTTTGCGACCTCACCATCGCCGCGGACAACGCCATCTTCGGCCAGACCGGCCCGAAAGTGGGCTCCTTCGATGCCGGCTACGGTTCGGCCCACCTCGCGCGCATGGTGGGCCAGAAGAAAGCCCGCGAAATCTGGTTCCTCTGCCGCCAATACAACGCCCAGCAGGCGCTCGAAATGGGTCTCGTCAATACGGTCGTCCCGCTCGCTCGTCTCGAGGAGGAGACGGTGCAATGGTGCCGCGAAATCCTCCAGCTCTCGCCCATTGCCCTGCGCTGCATCAAAGCGGCCATGAACGCGGACGAAGACGGCCAGGCCGGCCTCATGGAACTCGCCGGCAACGCCACCATGCTTTTTTACATGACCGAAGAAGGCCAGGAAGGCCGCAATGCCTTCGTCGAAAAGCGCCCCCCGGACTTTTCGAAATTCCCGCGCAACCCCTGAAACAGGGGTGCCCGTGCTCTTCTGTTTCCGTCCGTGTTTGCCCGTGTGAAAAGGCAGTCCAACGTTGCATTCCACCCCATCCCTCAAAACCTGGCTGCTTGCCGCCCGCCCCAAAACCCTCTGGGCCGGCGTCTCTCCCGTCATTATCGGCTCCGCCATGGCCTGGGAGGCCGGCGCCTTTCATCCCGCCGCCGCGCTCGCCGCGCTCGCCGGTGCTGTCCTCATCCAGATCGGCGCCAATTTCGCCAACGACTATTTTGATTTCATCAAAGGCACTGACACCGCCGAGCGTGTCGGCCCCACGCGCGTCACCCAAGCTGGTCTCGTCACGCCCCGGCAAATGCGCAACGCCACCGCGCTCGTCCTTGCGCTCGCGTTCCTCATCGGTCTGTACCTGGCCTCTCGCGGCGGCTGGCCCATCCTGCTCATCGGTCTGCTTTCCATCGCCTTCGCCGTCCTCTACACCGGCGGGCCATTCCCCCTCGCCTACCTGGGACTGGGCGACTTATTCGTCCTCATCTTCTTTGGGCTGGTTGCCGTGAGTGGAACGTACTACGTCCAGGCCCTGCAGCTTCCGCTCGCGGCCCTGCTCGCAGGCATTGCGCCGGGACTCTTCTCCACCGCCATTCTCACAGTAAACAACCTCCGCGACCTCGATGGCGACAAGAAAACCGGCAAACGCACACTCGCCGTCCGCTTCGGCGGCACCTTTGCCAAGGTCGAATACGCCGCCTGCATCGGCGCCGCCGCCGTCGCCGTCCCGCTCGTGCTCGCGCTGCTCCCGCCACGGCATCCCTGGACGTTGCTCTCCCTGCTGGTGCTCTTGCCCGCATTGCCAGCGCTGCGCAACGTCCGCACGCTTCAAGGCGCCGCGCTAAACAACGTGCTCGCCCAAACCGGCAAGCTCTTGCTCATCTATTCGCTCTTGTTTTCCCTGGGGTGGAACCTGTGAAGCTCCACCGTGCTGATATCTACCGGTACTGCCTGCCGCTGCGCGCGCCCCTGCGTCTGAAAAAATACACGCTCTCCCAGCGCGAAGGTCTTTTGCTGCGCCTCGAAACCACTGAAGGCTGCGTGGCCTGGGGCGAAGCGTCCCCGTTGCCCGGCTTCAGCCACGAAGACATCAACGACGCCGAGCGCGCACTGAAGCAGGTGTTGCAACTCCTGCATGAAGGCGAGAATCTTCCCTCCTGGCGCACCGCGGAAGCTTGGCCCCCCAGCGTGATGTGCGCGGTGGACATGGCACTGCTGCGCCTACACGCCCTGCACGCACACCAGCCGCTTCACCGCTACCTCTCACCGGCGGCGCCGGATGCCGTGTACTTGAGTCTTCTGCTCGGCGACGGTGAAACAGAATGCCCCGCCAGACTCGAACGGCATCGTGCAGTCAAATTAAAGGTGGGCCGCAGGCCCGTCGCTGAGGATGCCGCGCGCGCTCGAACCCTGGCCGCCACCCTGCCCGAGGGCGTCTCCCTCCGCATCGACGCCAATCGCGCTTGGGATCTCGAAAACGCCAAGGCGTTTTGCAACGCCACTCAGGGTCTCCCCATCGAGTTTCTCGAAGAGCCGCTCCACGATCCGGCTCAGCTTCCCGAACTCGTCCGGCAAACCCAGTGCCGCATCGCGCTTGACGAGACCCTCGCCGAGTGGGCCTCACGTAGACGCGGCGTCCCCGCCGCGTATACGGGGGACGCTTCGCCTGGTCTGCCCGAAACGGCGCATCCCCTGCTGCGTGTTGCCAGCGCCCTCGTCTGGAAACCCACCCTGGCGCCGTTCTCCGTGCAGGCCGTGCAAGAACTTTCCGCCTGCTGGAATGTCCCCGTCATCCTCAGCGGCGCCTACGAATCCGGCGTCGCCACCACCGCCTTCGCCGCCTACGCGGCCGCTCTCGCGCCTGCCGCCGCTGCCGGCCTTGACACCTATTCGTCCCTCGCCGCAGATGTTCTCACCGTACCCTTGCCGCTTACCTCGGGGCAACTCTCCCTGGCCGAAGCCTTGGCGTTCAATGTGTCTCCGGCGATGCTCCTCCCTGTGCCCGAGCGCCCATAGGGTTCTTCCCGCAATCGTCCTTCCGCATCGCGAAATCCGTGTACAATACGAGTTACACTGCGGCAATTCTCAGGGATTTCCCGATGGTTCTAAGTGCTTCATTTAAGTAAGGTACAAACAGGCCGCTGTTTTACGCGTGGAACAATTCATGCTCAATCATCCCTGTCCGCTACGCACCAACGCCTGCGCCACTCCTCATGCCCCCGCCCTCATCACGCCCCACGGCCAACTGTCCTACGCCGACCTCGATGAGGCCATCGCCCGCGCGGCCGGCGTCTTCGCCGAAGCGCTCCCCGCCGGCGCCCGGGTCGCCATCGTTTCCGCCGCCGATGCTGACGGCATCGTGGCGCTTCACGCCGTCATGCGTGCGGGCCTGGTCGCCTTTCCGCTCAGCCTCCGCTTCCCCGCCCTGGTCGTGCGCGAATTAGCGGAGCGGTTCCACTGCGCCGCTGTCTACGTGGACAGCCCAGACCGCGCCGAATTCCCGGGAGCAACCTTTACGCGGGATGACTTGCGCAAGCCCGCCCGGCCCGCGCCTGCCGCCACTTGGGCGGAACGGCCCGCGGCTATGGTCCTCACCTCGGGTAGCACGGGAGAACCGAAAGCAGCCGTACATGCGTTCCGTGGCCTCCGGCGCAGCGCGGAAGGTTGCAACGCGCGCATTCCCCTCCGCCCCAGGGATCGCTGGCTACTTACCCTGCCGCTGCATCACGTGGCCGGCATCGGCATTCTCTTCCGCGCCGCGGTGGCCGGCGCCGCTGTCTGGTTGCCCGCGCCGCAGCAACCCCTGGAGGAAGCGATTCTCGCCTCCGGCGCAACCCATGTCTCGCTGGTCGCCACCCAGCTCTACCGCCTGCTGCAAAGCGTCGAGGGGATCAAAGCGGCGCAGTCGCTCAAGGCCATCCTGCTCGGCGGTGGTCCCGCGCCCCTGTCACTGCTCGCCCGCGCCCATGCCCTCGGGCTGCACCTCTACAACTCCTACGGGCTCACCGAAACCGCTTCCCTCGTCACCGCCACACGCCCCGAAGACCCCATCGACACCTGGCTCACCGCCGGCCAGCCACTCCGCCCCGGCACAGTCGCGGTGAGCGCGGACGGCGAGATCCTCGTCTCCGGCGAGACGCTCTTCCTGGGCTACGCCGGCGGCCATTCCTGGACCAGGACCGTGGATGCCAACGGTTTTTTCGCCACCGGCGACCTCGGCTATTTCGACTCCGCCGGCAATCTCTGCGTCACCGGGCGCAAGGACAACATGTTCATTTCCGGCGGCGAAAACATTCAGCCGGAAGAGGTCGAGCGGGTTCTTGCCGCCCATCCCGCCATCCGGCAGGCACTCGTCGTGCCGATTGCCGACGCCGAGTTCGGCGCCGTCCCCGTGGCCTTCGTGCAATCTTCCACCGAAGATGTTCTCGGCGAGGCCGAACTCAGAGGGTACCTCGCGGGGGCCCTCCCGCGCTTCAAATCGCCCCGCTTCTTCTTCCCCTGGCCCGAAGACCCCGGAGGCGCCGCCATTAAGCCCCTCCGGCGTGACATGCACACCCTGGCCGAACGCCTCGTGCAAGGCACGGGTCTCCGCCACGAGCGCGTCCACGAGTAATCTGTCAGACGAGAGGCCGCAGTATGAGAGAAGTTCCAAAGATCCTTAGGGTCATCGTTGTGGATGATGCGGAGATGGACCGCGAAGCGGTGCGCCGCTTTGTGCAGCGCGAAGACTTGCCCTACGAGTTGGTCATGCTCGAATCCTGCCGCGCCGCCCTCGAATACATTCAACAAAATCGCGCCGACGTCGCACTGCTCGACTATTCTCTCAATGACGGCACCGGACTGGATCTTCTGCCCTATTTCCAGGAAGTAAGCGTTCCCGTCGTCTTTGTCACGGGCAACGGCAGCGAGCAAATCGCCGTGGAGGCGTTGCGTCAGGGCGCCGCGGACTACCTGATCAAGGACACCGAACGGAATTACCTCCACATGATGGCTTCCACTGTCGGCCGCGTCATCGCCCACCAGTGGATGATCTCCGAGCGCGACCGCCTCCTCCGCGAGCTACAGAAGGCCGTCGACACGCTTATCCCCACCTGCGGCCGGTGCCGCAAGATCCGCGACGACCAGGATTATTGGGAAGGCGTCGAACGCTTCATCGCCGAACAGTCCTTCAACTTCAGCACCTACGGCCTTTGCCCCGCCTGCACCCAAAAAACCGAAGAAGAAACCCTCGGGTTACGCTAAATCTCCACAACTCTTCCCGTCCCTCATTGTCCTTTTCGTCCTTTCTCCCTCACATCATCGCCACCGCCCGCTCAAACTCCTCCTCCGTGTTGTAGAAATGGGGTGAAAACCGGATCATCGTTGCCCCTGCACGGTTGCGCCGCAACGATGCCGTCACCCCAGATGTTTTTAGCCGCACAAACACCGCCTTCATGTCCGTGCCGGGCCGCTGCACCGTGATGATTCCCGACCGCTCCGCATCGCTCGCCGCCGCGCGCCGGTCCCACTCATCGAGATACAACTGATACCCGCGTGCCCTGAGCCGTTCCACGAAGTAGCGGCGCAATTCCAGGATGCGTGTACCGACAGCCTCTACCCCACAGTCCAGCAACAACCGCAACGACGCACCCATCCCGCAGATACCCGCCAGATTCAACGCTCCTGGCTCATAGCGTCGCGCACCCGCGTCAAACGACAACGTGTCCTGCGCTACAAACTCGGGGCACGCCA
>JACPGD010000069.1 GCA_016182645.1 Candidatus Hydrogenedentota bacterium
CTGCGCCACCTCATACGCACACTCCGGCCGCGCCTTCTCCGCCATCTCGAGGATGTCCGGCCCCGCCAGCGGGCAATGCTTCCACAACGCACACTCCGGCCCGCACCGCTTAATCCCCCGCGCGTATAGCCCGTGCACCACCGCATTCCTGTTCCCCTTCGGCGCCCCCGTCAAATCAAACCCCCCGTGATACCGGCACCGCCCCGTCGCATGCTCCGACACCACCCCGCACGGCAGCCCCGACACCTGCCGCGCCCCGCAGATCCGGTGCCCCACCCGTGCCTCCTCCACCTCCACCACCCCCGCCCAGGCTTCATCCCAACCCATTGCCCAAGGCGTCCCAGAAGCTGTATAACGTTCAGACATGGCTCTACCCTTTCAAAAGTTAAAGAAGAAAAGAAACGCGAACCACACCCCCTCAGCTCGCTCAACCGGCGTGCAGGCCGCCTGCCCGCCACCCCGTCCAAATCAGTCCGTACTTGCCCGTGTCAGTTCGTGTGTCTGTGTGAGTCCGTGGCAGTCCGTGTGAGTCCGTGTTCCCCCGTCCCAACTCGCAACCCGCAACGCGAAACTCTCGTAGTCCGTGTCCCGTTCCCCCAAACTCAGAACTCAGAACTCAGAACTCAGAACTCAGAACTCAGAACTCAGAACTCGAATGCCCCCTATATATATGCAAACCATTGCACTCGTCCAAACTACGCTAATTTCTAAAATTCTTCAATGCCGTCAATTAATATCTAGCAGTATAAGTATTTTTATCAATCTGTCAATAATCTACCCCTTGTTTCGCAAACAGACCTCCCCCGCTATCTAGCATCTGCTTCGGAAAGGCCTGATTCCCACGGCGCCCCCGGAGACCCGCCCCCTCCTGTCCTCTTGCGCCTCGCCAGCCGTCAGAGGGGCAGGAATGGAGTCGATGTCACCTTTTCCGCCCCCAGTCGTCTTAATAGATAAAGGATGGAATGGACAGGTGTTCATGGCGCCAACCACAGCGTCGCAATCGAAAGGCGGCCGGTGTGAGTAATCCCATGAAACCTAGAATAACCCTAGACCTTCTTCCCTATTGACAAGTAACAGGTTTTTGTGCATTCTAGAGACCTCTTGGGGAATCGCAAGAACCGCGGAAGGGGAACACCGGGCATGATGACGTCTCTTGCAGTTGTACTCCACGCTGGCTTTGTGCTGAACGCGGTCTTGGGGGCGTCCCCGGTCTGGGTGGATTTCAATGCGTCCAGCAATGGGACGGGGACGGAGACGAGTCCGTATAACAACCTGGCGAGCGCCTTGGCGGGGGTGGATCCGGGCGGGACGATCAAATTCGAGCCGGGCGCCAAGCTGGTGCCGGCCACCCTCATCACCCAGGCGGTCCGGTTGGAGGCGGCGGGCGGCGGGGCGGTGCGCATCGGGCCGGGCGGCCATGTTTTGGTGACGAGCGTGGTGGGCAATGGCAGTGTCGATCCCGCCGCGGGCAACTTTGCGCCGGGGCCGCTCACGCTCGCGGCCCTTCCCGATGCTTCGCCGGGCAGCACGTGGGCGTTCCGGCGCTGGGAGCTGGACTTGACGGGGACGCTCACACCCAGTGACCTGACCATGGACGGGGACAAGACGGTGCGGGCGCGGTTTTTCCAAACGGACCAGGCGGATTTGCTGGTACTCCAGGCCACCAACCCGGCGGCCACGGCCACGCGGGGGGACCCGGTGACGGTGTCGTGGACGGTGGAGAATTATGGGGGTGCGGCGGCCCAGGCGGGGTCTGGCACGTGGAAGGACGGGGTCTACCTGTCCACGGACGCGCTGTGGGACGCGGACGACGAATTGCTGGGGGAGAAGACGATCGGCGCCCCCCTGGCCAGCGCGGGGACGTACCAGGAATCGCTGGCGGTGACGGTGCCGGATGTGGCGCCCGGCTCTTATTATATGCTGGTCAAAACGGACATTGAGTCGGCCGTGCCGGAGGGTACCGACAGGCCCGAAGAACACGCCGCGGCGGCCGCGCAACTTTTACTGGTCTTGGACCCGGTGCTGAACAATGAATAACCAGTTTCATCGATTTCACGCGGTGGGGGGTACGTGGGTGATTTTTGGGGCCGTCATCTTCGCGCTGCTTCAGCTACCGCTGCCGGCGCAGGAGGAAGCTGCCGCGCCAGCCACAGAAAAGGACGGCGAAGGCTTAACGCTCGCGGAACGTCTCCGCATCAAGGAGATTCCTCCAGAGACCGCAGTCAAGACGAGCTTTGAGGGCTCTGATCCCGTGGCCTGCTGGATGTATCCGGACGCCAATACGGTGTCCGGGGGCGAAATCCTTTGGGGGCCCAAGCATTTCGCGGCGCAGGTCCGGGAGGGGGCCAGGAAGGATTACCGGGACTGGATGAACCTGTATGCGGGCGAATTCCGCCATCACATCGTTGATCTTCAGGTGCGGGGACGGGGGCTGGACTTTGTCTGGTCGCGGTCGTACCGCGCGCAGGAGGACGAGATCGGGTTCTTTGCGGACAAGGATGACGGCGAGGCCGAGGCGATCGGCTGGAACTGGGACCATTCCTACCACATTTTTTTTGACGAGGTGGGCGGGGGTCAGCATGTGACGGTGGGGATGGGCATGAACGAAGAAGTCACTTTTGAGGTATACGAATTCGTCAATACGGGGGACGATGTGTATTGGTATTACTCTTCGCCGGGCTGGTCGGCGATACTGGTGTGGATAGGACAAATCGACAACGTGGTTGTTGACGAATACGAACTGCGCTGGGGCAATGGCGTTGTCTGGGAATTCGAGGGATTCGGCGGGGGAACCGGCGCCATTGGCGCAATCCGCGACCGTTACGGCAACACGCTGCAGTTCAGTTACGACGGTCTTGATCGGTTGCAGACTATCACCGATGCGCTCGGTCGAAACTACACGCTGTCGTATGGCGCCAATGGCCTGCTCTCGGGCCTCATCGACTTCAGTGGCCGGACCATCGTCTATACCTACTACATTGCCAGCGAGACCCTTGGCCCGGAGGACAGTCTCAAGCGGGTGGACTACCCGGACGCGGAAGGCGCGGACAGATATTTTACGTACACCTATGCCGAACACTTGTTTGAAGACTATGACGGCAACCTGCTCAACATCGCCGATGGGCGGGGCAATACGGTACTCACCAACACGTACTACACCGCGGGTACCGCGGACATCCTCATGAAGCTGTCGAGCCAGTCGTGGACCCAAGCATCTGGTCCGGCGGCGGTGCTGAATTATTACTATGAGTCTTCCGGCGTGATTCTTGAGGAGGAACTCCAGCCGGGTGAGACCAAACGCACGCTCCTCAATGACGGCGTTGGCAATGTTACGGAGTTCTATTTTGACGCGGACAATCACCTGCTGCGGGAACGGGATTATACCAGGCGGGCGGACGCCGATGAACCCACGACTGGTTCAGGTAACAGGCCGAGCACCGTGGTGCGCGCGGGCGATCCCGCCTACTTCGACACGAAGTACACGTGGAACACGAATGATTTGATGACGACGGCGACGTCTCCGCGGGGGAACCAGGCGGTCTACACCTACGACAGCAGCGGGGACCCCGAATTGTTTACGCGGCTGTTGAAGATCGAGCGCTATGAGGACAACACGCAGACGGGGAACAAGATTGAAGAGGTGTTTGGCTATACCGGCGCGCCGCTGCCGGGCTGCCGGTGCGGGGAGCAGTTCTACACGAGCTATGACGTGGCCGAGAATGAAGTGGGGAATTATGCCATCGACTATGCCTACGACACGCCGGGGAACTTGATTGGCATCGATTACGCCATGGTGCCACTGTATTCGGGTAGCCATCATGAGACCTTCGGCTATAACAGTTTTGGGCAGGTGACCGAGCACAAGTTCCCGGAGAACGACAGCGGCTACCGGCGGCGGGACACGTTCAGTTATTACCCTTCGGGTGCGCAGCAGGGCTATCTGCAAACCCATACGATGGACGCGGACACGGCGGCGCTGGTGACCACGTATTCGCCGGACGCGGTGGGCAACGTGGAGACGGTGATCGACGCGCGGGGGCATGACAGTCTCTTCGACTACAACGCCCATGACGAAGTGATCGAGGCGGAATCGCGGCCGGTCAGCGCGACGGTGACGGCGTCGTATACGACGCTCTTTGCTCACGACGCCAATGGCAATGTGCAGCAGGTGGATGTCGAGAACCGGGACAAGGACGGGAACCTGCTGGCGAATACGTTGCTGACGACAACGTTCCAGTACACGCCGCTCAACCAATTGAAGGAGCGGGTGGAAGAGGTGGACGCGGGGAGCACGGTGACCACCCAATATGAGTACGATCTGAACGGCAACCTGAAGCGGGTGAAGACGCCGCTGGCGGTGAGCGGCGAGCAGACCGCCAATACGATTGAGTACAGCTACGATGAGCGGGACTTGTTGTTCAAGGTCATCCGGGCGAATGCGCGGACCACGCAATACGACTACGATGCCAATGGCAATCCGGCCAGGGCGTCGGTGGAGGGGACGCATAACACGCTCTACGCCTATGACCTCTTCGACCGTCTGCGCCAAGTCACCGACCCCGAGGACACGGTCACGCAATATGTCCCGAACGCCCTCGGGCTGCCGCTGGACGTGCAGGTGCTGGAACCGGGCAGCGTGCTGCTGGCCCGGCGGGAGACGCAGTACGACCTGCAGGGCAAGCCGCTCTACGTCAGCACGCACCACTTCGACGCCAGTGGTCCGCTGGGGGTGGACGGCGAGCAGCGCACGAGCTTTACGTATGCCGATACGCAGGCGGTGGACACGGTGATCTTCGAGGGGGCGGTGACGGACTACGATTACGACACGATGAACCGCCTCGCCCGGGTGACGGACCCGGAAGGCAACTATCACGAGTATACTTACGATGCGAACTCGAACGTCACGCAAGACCTCGAGTTTGCCAATACGCAGGTGCCGGGCGGGGCGGACCAGCAGTTCGTCACGGGGTACGAATACGATTTCCACGACCGGCTGACGAAGCAGCGGGACAAGATCACGGCCCCCTCCGGGACGGCCTACAACGACACCGTCTATGCCTATGACTCGCGTGACAACCTGGTGTATGTCCAGGATCCGCTCGGGGAGACTACTTACGCGTTCGACGGCCTTGATCGCCAGACGGGGATGAACCGGAGCGGGACGGGCGGGTTCGGCGTCAGCACGGGCGCGGCCTATGACAAGAACTCACGGCTGATTGCGCAGACGGACCCGCTGGGGCACGTAACGCAGTATGCCTATGACGCGCTGGACCGGCAGACCGCAACGGCGTTTGCCGACGGGACGGTGCGCAGCTTCGAACCGGACATCTTCGGCAATCCGGAGGTGATCCATGATCCGAGCGGGCGCCGTATCCGGCAGAGTTTTGACAACCTGAACCGGGTAACGCAGAAGCTGACGGAAGACCTGGCGGGCTTTGGCAGCGTGGGCGTCGAGTCGTTTGCGTATGACGGGTTGTCGCGGCTGACGAGCGCGCAGGACGAAGATACGGCGGTGACGCTGCAATACGACTCGCTCGGCAACGTGCTGGGCGAGACGCAGACCTTGCTGGGCGGCACGGCGCGCACGGTCACGGCGGCCTACAACAATAAGGGCAACCGCGAGGCCCTCGGCTATCCCGGCGGGCGCAGCCTGACGCTGGGCCATGACGGCAATGACCGGCTGACGGCGATCCTCGAGGGCTTCACGCCGCTGGCCACGTATGCGTACGTGGGGCCGCGGGTGGGGCGGCGGACCTATGGGAACGGGACGCAGCTTGATGTAACGTACAACGGCGTGGACGGCGTGGCGAACGCCGCGGACGACCTGGGCTTCCAGCGCGTGGCGGCGACGTTGCATTCGGTGACCTCGGGCGGGGCGGTCCTCGACAGCCGGACTTACCAGTGGGACGGCGCCTACAATAAGAAGCAGCGCAAGGACACGCGCAGTGGCGGGCCGCTGACAACATTCAATTACACCTACGATCCGCTGTCGCGCCTGACGCAGTCCGCGCAGGTGTCCGGCCCCACCGTCGGCTACACGCTGGACGATGCGGGGAACCGCACCGCGGTCGACAATAATGGGACGCCCGAAGCGTACACGCTCGATACGGCGATGAACCAGTACACGGCGACGCCGGGGGTGAGCGAGATTCTCTATGATGACGAGGGGAACCTGTCGAGCAGCGGCGTGCGGGCAAAGGTGTATACCTACGACGTGCACGACCGGCTGACGGGCTACATCGAGGCGGCGGGGCGGACGCTGGAGTCGTTTGACGGCAGTCTCGGCGCCGAATACGAACAGTTGCTGGGGACTTGGGCCATTGTCAGCGGTTCGCTGCGGCAGACGGACGCCGCCACGGCGGGCGGGCGCATCCTCAAAACCTTCACGGCGGGCGCGGCCCGCTTTGCGTTCTCCTACAAGACGACGCACGACCCAG
>JACPGD010000489.1 GCA_016182645.1 Candidatus Hydrogenedentota bacterium
AGTTTTCGCAGGTCAGACTTGTGTCCCGCGCTTAAGACTTGTGTCCCGCGCTTAAGGCTGCCCTCTCCAATTGGGTGAGCCGCGTGAGTCAGCAGCCTCAAGTGCGAACACGACGATTAGCCCCAGAAATTCAGGGCAACCGTCGCGCTTGAAGCTGCCACCCTCGAGTCTGCGTTCAGTTCAACTGCCGAATTTAGGATAAACCCGATGCGTCATATTGGGCTTGGAAAAGCAGCGCAAAGCGAAATGGAGAATGGCGGAGAGGGTGGGATTCGAACCCACGGTACCGCAAGCGGTACAACGGCTTTCGAGGCCGCCGCCTTCAACCACTCGGCCACCTCTCCGCGGGATGGGGGGGAATCGGGGCTGAAAGCCCCGGCTACTGGAAGAAATGGTAGCAGATATGCCGCAATTAGTGCCATCCAGTAGTGCAGCGCTCGCCGAGCGCGGCACTGACTCACGGCACCTTCACTTCTGGTGCTGGTGTTGGTTCGGGGACATTCGAGTCATCCCCAGATTCTTCGGGCGGCTGAGGGCCGGTATAGACGAAGCGCTGGGCGTCGATGGGGATGTTCAGCTTGAACCCGCTGTAATCGATGCGCGTGTTCAGCGCCCCGTCCGCGCTAAAGAACTCGACACGCCGCTGGATGCCGTTCTCCTTGTCGATGTAGAACACGGCGCGCTGCACCGGATCATGCGGATCGCCTCGGCGGCGCTTGCCTTCGAGCACATAGGCGCTCCGGCCATCCACGTCCATCTCCGGCAGTACGCTCAATTGCATCTCAGACTTAAGGGCGTCCAGCAATGGCCCGCCGCCCGGGGGCAGCGCCCCCTTCTCAAGGTCGGGAGCGTCCGCCTTGGCGATGGTCATTTGTCCCATGACCTCGTTCATGAGGTAGAGCGCTTCGCCGTCGAAGAGGAACTCGAAGCCGGCCTCCATGGACAAGGGCGGCGGGATCGAGATTTTCATCTGTTGGCGGTACTTGGCTTTCGGCTCGGCCTTGAGGTATTCCAACTGTCCTTCGCCCTGGGCAACGACGTCGTCTTCCCCGACGGGCAAGTGCGACTCCATTTTCACGCTCGCCACGAGGGTGCTTACTTGTTCCCAAGCCGCCTGGATCTTCTTCTCGACGGCGCGCAGGGAATCCTGGGCATTCGCGCCACCTGCCATACAGAAAAGGAATAGAAGACATAGATGGCCTTTGGGACCTATAAGCCGTATGGGACGTATAAGATGAATTTTGGACATGGGGAGTTTCATTCCGCTTCCTCTGCGTTGGGCGTAATCCTGATGGTGGACATCCAGCCTTTATGATCGCTCAATTCAAACGTCTTCTGGTTGACCGTCACCGTCTCCGCGATTTCCTGTGTATCGAGCGTCTCGTAGCTGTACATGGAATCCTGCGCGCCGAAAATGTGATCGATGCGCGAGTCCTTGTTCATCAGCCGCACGAGTCCTGCGCCATCGACAAGCGCCGTGTAGTCAGCATCGCCGACGCGACAGTTTACATCGCCCACGGCCAGGGCCGGCAGTTTGCCGACGCGTGCCTTGTTGATGAAATCGGCCATTTCGCGCATCTGGTTCGTGCGCACGATGTCGTACGCGGCGTTGCCGTAGCCCGCCTGCGCATGGGTATTGAAGAAGTCAAGAAACCCCGTGTTGTCCGGGAGCCGCAGCCGGGCGAGGGCGACGCCTTTGCCGGCCCAGAAATCACCTTCCCAAATCATATACCAGGGCGCGCTGGCTCTGTATTGGTGGAAGTAGATTTCTTCGATCGGAAAGGCGCTGGCGAGCAGGAGCCCGCTGCCGCCCACGACGCCGCTTGAAAAATACTGGTGGTGTTGCAGCCGGGTGTTCTTCAGTTCGTCCAGGAGGATCTGGCGCTCTTTCTCGACGAATGCCTCCTGAAATCCAGCGATGTCGGGGTCGAGTACTTGCAGTTTGGCGCCAATCGCGCGCATGCGCTCGGGCCGGTCTTTGCTCACGAGCGGCAGATCCTGAATGTTGAACGTGACCACTTTCAGCTCAATCGGGCCGCTCAGCGCTGCGGGCGGCTCCAGCAGCATGGGGCTCAGTGCGTAATTAGTGGGCACATCCACGGTTCCGTTGGCATAAGACAAGACAAACACAACGCCCACGGGCAGCACCATGAATACAAGTACCAGAATTCGCACGATGCGGAACCATCGCCGCATGAAAGCCCCTCTCTCCTTCACCGTTGCGTCCAACTGCCACGCGATTTCATTTTGTCCATCTGATCCATCTAGTCCATACTTTCCGGCGGCCCCATGGCATCCGCCAGCACTTCGGCCATGTGCAGAGGCTTTCGCTGGGTGAGGTGCGCAATCTGGTGGCGGCAACTGGTGCCGGAGGCGACGACCGCAGTGTCCGGCGGCAGGGCCTCGATTTGCGCCACCAATGGTTTCGCCACCTCTATCGACATCGCATAGGTCTTGTCCAGGGCGCCGTAAGCACCGGCCATGCCGCAGCAGCCAGTGTTCAGGACGTGTGCGGTGTGTCCCGGCAGGCGCTGGGCAAGGCGCGCGCTTGCGCCGGCTTCGCCCAGGGCTTTGGCATGGCAATGCACGTGTACGGCCACCGCCCGCGCCCGATCCTGAAAAGGCAGGGCGTCCGGCTCGGTCTTCAGCAAGGATTCGAGAAACGTCTCAAACATGACCGCGCGCTGTGACACCACCTCTGCGCCAGCGAGCTTGAGCTCACGGTAGTCATCGCTGAACATGGCATAACAGGACGGTTCGAGGAAGATGATGGGGTCAGAGCCACCCTGCAACAACGCCAAGTTGGCGCGGCCAAGTTCCGCGGCAAGGTCTAGGCGGCCCATGCTGAAGGCCGGGCGGCCGCAACACTGGCGTTTTTCGACGAGTGCAACTTCAAATCCCGCGGCCCGCAGGACGCCCACGGCGGCCTGGCCGATGTGCGGTTCGTTGTAGCGGACGAAGCAGTCGTCCCAGAGATAGACCCGGCCGCGGGGAGCGGGACTAGAAGCCCCGGCTACGAAGAGGCGATCAAAGCGCTGAAGCGCATAAGGCGGCAGGGGACGTTCGAGGGCGAGGCCGGCGAAGCGCTTCAGCAGGGCGCGGAGCCAGGGCCATTCCAGGCTGCGATTCGCGAGGCGGGGCGCGAGGCTGGCCAGCGCGCCGAGGCGATCCGGGCGGCTGAGCAAGCGCGCGGCCCAGGGAGTGCCGTGGCGCTGATGGCGCGCGTGGAGCAACTCCGCCTTCAGGAGAGCCATGTCCACGTTCGACGGGCACTCGGTCTTGCAGGCCTTGCAGGAGAGGCAATAGGTGAGCGCCTCGTCTACCTCATGAGACAAGAGCGGCTCGCCCGCGGCCCGGTGCTCCAAGGCCGCGCGAATGGCGTTGGCGCGCCCGCGGGTGGACATGATTTCCTCGCCGGTCGCGATGAACGTTGGACACATCGTGGGCGGGTCTTTGCGGCACGCGCCGTTCCCGTTGCATTGTTCGAGATTCCCGACGAAGCTGTGGTCGCGTTTGGCAAACGCAAGAACCGGCTCAAATGGAAGCTGGATATAGTGGCCCGCGCCCTGGCGCAGGTGAGTGATAAAGGAGTAGCGGCCGTCGGCAATGATCTTGCCGGGGTTGAGCACGCCCTTGGGGTCGAGTACCTGCTTGATTTGGCGCATGACGTCGAGCAGTGGCCCGAGATGCTCGGGCATGTATTCCGTGCGTGCGATGCCCACGCCGTGCTCGCCCGCGAGGGCGCCTTTGAACTGTCGCGTCAACGCGGAGACACCGTCCGCGAGTTGTTTGAATTTCCGGATGTCCTCGGCCTTGTGCATGTCGACGACGGGCCGCACATGGAGTAGGCCCGAGGCCGCGTGGCCATAAAAGGACGCCTCGAATCCCAACGGTTCCATTAGTCCACGCAACCCCGCCACATATTCCGGCAATCGCGCGGGCGGCACGGCCACGTCTTCGATGCCCGCGGTCGGCTTGGCATCACCGGGACGGCTCGTGAGCAGGGTCAGGCCTTGCTTCCGTAAGTTCCAGATATGCGCCATACCGGCGGGGTCCGTGCAGATCATCTGCCGCAGCCCGAGCCGTTTCTGGGAGAACAGTGCGAGTTTTTCGGTCACGTGCTCATAGAACTCGACAATTAGGATGGCTTTGCACGGCTTGTCGTCCAATTCGAGCAACGTCCGCGCGCCCGCGAATTGCAGTTGGCCGCGCGTTTGATCGAAAAGGACATCGTCGATGTGTTCAATGGCAACGGGCTGCAATTCCATCAGTTCCACGGTGGCCTGCATCGCCTCTTGCACGCTGGCAAAAAACAGCAGGCCCAAGCCCTTCTCGTCCGGGATGGGGACCAACTGTAGTTCCGCCGAGAAAATGCCGGCGAGCGTGCCTTCGCTGCCGCCGAACAGTTTGGTGAGGTCGTGGTGCGCGCGCAGGTAGCGGTCCAGGCCATAGCCGGGCCAGCGTTTGGTGATGCCTGGGTGGAAGCGCTGCTCAATCTCCGGCGCGGCGCCGTGGATCAGCGCTTCGATTTGCCGCTGCATCTCGGCAGGCAGACCGGGCTTCTCCGCGCTCACCTCCACGGTCTGGCCGTTGCTCAGCACCAGTTCAAGCGAGCGGACATGATCGATCGTGGTGCCGTAGAGCGGCACGCGCGCGCCGGACGAACTGTTGGCGATCATCCCGCCTAGCGTGGCGCGCGAACTCGTGGCGACGTCCGGGCCAAAGGTCAGGCCATGCGGCGCCAGATAGGCGTTGAGTTGATCGAGCACCACGCCCGCGCCCACGCGCACGGTCCGCGCTTCGCGGTCGAATTCGCGGATGCCCCGGTTGTGCCGGGCGAAATCCACAACCAGTCCGTCGCCCAGCGCACCCCCGGCGAGGCCCGTGCCCGCGCCCCGCGGCGTGACCGCGAGGTCCTCGGCCTGCGCCGCCTGCAAGACCGCACCCGCGTCGGCGGCCGTGCGCGGGAAGGCGACCGCCAGGGGCTCTATCTGATAGATCGAGGCGTCGGTCGCATAGAGTTGCCGTGTGAGGTTGTCGGAACGGACATCGCAGGGGACATTCTGAGCAAGCTTTTCGATCCGGCGATCCATGGCTTCCGTCATCATTTCCCGCGCGCGGCCTGGTACGCTTCGGCGAAACGCCGTGCGTTGTCCGTCAGCCCCGCAAAATCGCGCGCATCCACCAGCTTCTTGCTCACCAGATTGCTGCCCACGCCGATGCCCGCGACGCCGGCCTTGATAAAATCAGCGAGGTTGCCCACATCCACCCCGCCGGTGGGCACGAGCGGGATCTGGGGCATGGGCGCGCGCACGGCCTTGATGTAGTCCAGGCCGCCAAGCGTGGCGGGAAAGACCTTGATCAAATCGCCGCCCAATTCCCAGGCGTGGAAGATTTCGGTGGGTGTGAACGCGCCGGGCAGGGCCGGTTTGCCGTAACGGTGCGCCATTGTGATGACTTCCGCCACGGTGACGGGGGCAACTACATACTGCGCGCCGGCCAAAATCGCCAGGCGCGCGGTTTCGGGATCGAGCACACTGCCAACGCCCAGGAGCACGTCGGCGCCGGCGAGTTTCTTCGAGGCCAGCTCGATGCATTCAAGCGCGCCCGGCGTGGTCATGGTCACTTCAATGCAGCGGACGCCCCCCTTCGCCACCGCCTCTACCACGCGCACCAAATCTTCGCCGCCGCTGTCCGCGCGAACAATGGCGATGATGCCGTGTTCCGTCAAATAATTCAGGATTTGTTGTTTGTTCATGGCTGGTTCCCATTTCGCGCGGACACGGACGTCCACGCTTCCGTTGGATGCTATACTACGCCGCATGAAAAATGCGAACGTGGCAGGAATTCCATGCTCTCCAGCAAGGGGTTGTCAGTGAAGAATACCGCTCTGCGCCAGAACCGTCATTGCGAGGAGCGAGTCCTCGAACGACGAAGCAATCTTGTCCGCACGAGGCTTCCCTTCATCCGCCTCATCGTCGTGCAAGCACTCTGCATGCTTCTGATCGGCGCTTCCGCCGCGGCGGCCCCCGGCGAACTCGGGACAGTGGCCCTGGCCCAGTCGCTAAAGGATCTTGGTAACGATTTCCGGCTGATGTGCGTGGCCGCGCATCCGGACGATGAAGACGGGGCGACGCTGGCCTACTACCGCATGAAGTACGGAGTGAAGACCTTCGCCGTGATAGCGACGCGCGGCGAGGGCGGCCAGAACGAGATCGGCCCCGATCTGTACCAGGACCTCGGCGTGATTCGTACCCGCGAGATGATGGCGGCGGCGGCAGTGGAAGGCGCGCAATTGCGGTTTCTGGATATGCCGGAGTTTGGCTTCAGCAAATCCATCGAAGAGACGTTCGAACGGTGGGGCCACGAGGAAACGCTGCGCCGGCTTGTGGGGCTGATTCGCGAGGTCAAGCCGCACGTCATCATTACGCACCATGGACGGATGAAGGACCATGGGCATCACCAGGCGATTGGCCAGGTCCTCGAGGAAGCATTTGTGGCGGCCAATCATCCCGGCCAGTTCCCGGACCTGGCGACCAAATGGGGCACATGGCAGGTACAGCGCCTGTACATTCGCAATTGGGAAGGCGGCAGCGAATCCGTGGCGGCGACGATTCATGAACTGGACCCCGTGCGCGGCCGGACCTACGCGGAGATTGCCGCGCAAGCGTTGCGAGAGCACCACTCGCAGGGTATGACGTTCTTCATCGATCAACTGCTCACGGGGCGGCCGAGCACGTACTATGACCTGGTGCAGTCCGCCGCCATCCCAGAGGACGGCGTACTCCACGCCGACGCGGAATATGGCGGGCTCTTCGAGGGATTGCCACTCCCGGCGCCGCTGCCGGAGTTGATGGAACCTCGCGGGGAGGTGAAGTCGTTTCGCGCATCATCTCGCCAGACACTCGCGCGCGCTGTTCCGGCGAGCGAAGCGGTGCTGCCGGAACTGCTGGATTTGGGCCAGGCGCTGCGCGGATTGTCCCAGGATGCAGATGTGGCAGACATTGCCCACGAAGTGAATGAAGCGGCGCGCATTGCCGCGGGGCTTCGCTTGCGCGCGCGGCCCTCGAGCACGGCAGTGGTCCCCGGTCAGACGATCGAGGTCGCGCTGACGCTGGAAGATTTCGGGGCGCCGGACGCCACGGCTGTCACACTGCGCGTGGCGGACCAGGAACACACCGCGGTGCTTGAGGCCGCGCAGAGCGTAACGTGGACGGCGCACGTGACGGTCCCCGCAGAGCAATCGGTCACGCTGCCCCCGAGCCAGTATTTGTTTGTGCTTGATCCGTTCCGGCCAGTATTCGCTGCCCAAGCGGACATCGAATTGACGGGCGGAGCACGTCTCAACCTGGAGGCGCCCGTGACGCTGGAGGTGGCGCCGCCCGTGTTGCTCAGTTTCCCGGAGGAACCGTATCTGCTCCGGACGAATGGCGGCCGCTCCTGCGCGATTACGGTGCTCGCGTCGATCCATGATCCCCGGGGCGCGGCCTTGGACGTGCAGTTGCGCCCGCGCGCGCCGCTGGAGGTGCAGCCCCTGAAATTCAATGGGGAAGCACGGTCCAGGGGCGAACAGGTTTATCTGCGTGCGGTGGCCCAAGCGCCCGCGGATCTGGCGCCGGGCGTATACTCGGTCCATGCGCGGCAGGGGGACTCCGGGCAACCGGCGGTGGCTCGTGTGTATGCGATGGACTTCGACTTGCCGGAAAACGTGCGCGCCGGCGTCATTTCGAGTTACGACACCACACTGGAAACCACGCTGCAGAAACTCGCTATTGCACATGAAATGTTGGATCAGCCCGAGGCGTTTGCGCGCCTGGCCGAGTTCACGCACCTCCTCGTGGATATGCGCGCCTACCAGTACCGGCCCGATCTAGTGGCGAACAACGGCGCCCTGCTGGAATATGTGCACGCGGGCGGGCGGTTGCTCGTGCTCTATCAAAAGAATTTCGACTGGAAGCCCGAGTTCGCGCCTTATCCGCTGCGCGTCTCGCGCAACCGTGTGACGCGGGAGGATGCGCCCGTGCGGCTACTCGTTCCGGAGCATCCCTTGTTTCACACGCCCAATGAAATCATCGAGGAAGACTGGAACGGCTGGGTCCAGGAACGGGGCCTGTATTTTCCCGATGAATGGGATGCGCACTATACGGCCCTCATCGACGTGCAGGACCCCGGCGAGCAAATCCCGCCGGGAGCGCTCCTAGTGACGGACTATGGCAAGGGTAAATACCTCTACACCGCCCTCGCCCTCTACCGGCAACTGCGCGAATTGCACCCCGGCGCGCTGCGCCTCTTTCTAAACATGCTCGCGTTGTGAGGGCCAGTGGCCTCCGGTGCACAGGGAAAGGACGCAAAGGACCAAAAAGGACGGAAAGGACGTGCGCCGAATCAAGAGTGCACGCCAAGGCGTGTACCCCCTGTATCCGATCGGTCCGATCCGTCCGATCCGTCCGATAAGGATAACCCAGCCAATCAGGGTTCCGTCCCCAACAATTCCCCAAACACTGCTTCCAGCTTCTCAGCCGTCTTTTCTGGTTGGTGATCGCGGGCGATGGTTTCACGCGCGCGTTGGCCGAGTTCGCGCCGGAGGTTGGGCGTGGTGAGCAAGGACAGCAGGGCTTCCGCAAAGGCCTGGGGATCGTCGTCGGCCACGACAAGGCCGTTCTCGCCATCGGTCAGCGGATAGGCCGCGCTTTGGCAGGCGACGATGGCCATGCCGGCGGCCATGGCATTCAGCAGCTTGATTGGAAAACCCGACCATGAAACACGCGGCACGGCGAAAACAGCGTCTTGCGCCAGCACCCGCTGGAGGGAATCGAAGCCTAGCGTGGAGATGATTTCAGCCTGCGGGATTTCGGCATCCTTTTCTGCCGTGGCGATGTGCAGCCGCGCTTCCGGGAGGAGCCTCCGCACGCGCTCCATGGCGGCGAAGAGCAGGCCCAGGTTCTGGTAAGCGTCGAGGTTTCCCGCATACAGTACCGGCGGCACCGCCTTGTCCACCCGGCACACGTCGAAGAGATTCACGTCCAGCGGCGGCGGCACCACGCTCACGCGCGCATGGTCGCAGCCGCGCACGATCAGGTGCCCCGCGAGGCGGGGGTGCGGCGCAATCACGCGGTCGGCGCGGTGGGGAAAGGTGTGGTCCAGCCAGCGCCCCAAGCGTTCGGCTGCGCGTTTGTAGCGGAAATAATAGGGCAATTCGTCGGACATGGCGTTGTGCGCGTGGTAAACGATGGGGCGTTTGCCCGCCGCGAGCGCCACGAGCAATCCTTCATAGTTGTGCGCGCACACGACGTCAATGTGATGCTCGCGAATGATCCGCCGCAACGTGAACACAAGCGCCAAATCGAGCAAGGGCTTCACCACGGCCGGCCCCGCGGCCGTGCGCTGATCGCCAGGCAGACGCCAGCAGCGGTGGACGCGCAGGCCGCTGTAATCGCGGCCAACGCCGTAACCGTAGACCACGAGATGCACGTCGTGGCCGCGGCGGTGCAGCATGAGCGCCGTGTCGCGCATGAACACCTGCGAGCCTTGTGGCACCGGATACGCACAGGCCCCGACCATGGCGATTCTCAGGCTCATTCCAGGTACCCCAGCCCGCGCAGGCGCTCTTCCACGACGGCGGCTTCCGCGGGGGTGTAGTCATAGGCTGCGCCGACAGCGGGAACAGGGGAAAGGGGAACGGGGCTGGAAGCCCCGGCTACGAGGGGGCGTCCATCCATGGGGGGGGCGGGGACTCCCAGCAGCGCGAGGACCGTGGGGGCGACATCCTGGATGTCCGCGCGCGGGAGGGGACTGGGCGTGGAGAGCAGGCAGACGCCGTCGGGCCGATGGTTGCCGGTCATGCCGCGCTCCTTGCCGCCAAAATACTCTTCGGGGCGCAGGCGGCGGAAGGGCGGCCCGCCCCGGCTGCGTAGGCACGAGTGCGAGTAGCCGTTTTCCAGCGCCAGTTCGAGAATAATGTCCGGGGCGCGATCCACGTGCGGCCCCTCAAACAGTTCCGCACGCGGCCACGCTCTCTCAACAACTTCCCAGGTTTCCAGGTGTTGACACACGTCATGCACAAAAGCCCTGTAGTCTGGTGCGCGTACTTGGCCGTGCGGCTCGCGGCCCGCCAGATTCACGCGCACCGAGGGAAAGTAATTCAACTCCTCGGACCAGGCGGTCGTGCGCGCCCAGTCGATGCCGCCGAAGCGCGACTTGGATTCAGCGCCCTCGGCCAATCCGCGCAAGCGCCGGAATAGGACGCCACGGAGTTTGACGGGGACATAACGCAAGGCGGCGCGTTTCAGCAGGCTGTCGCCCCCCGTGCGGAACGCGAGATAGTCGTGCAGCGCGAGCCAGTTGTTCAGGTGAACCACGCCGGTGCCCGCGCCGCCGAAACCATGATCGGAAACTATCATCGTAATTACGTCCTCGCCGGCCGTCTCGACCAGCCTGCCCACCGCCGCGTCCAGCCGGGAATAGACCCGAGCGAGGGCATCCTGCGGCCCAGGCCGGTGCCGCGGCGACTGCGGATCATGGAACAGCCAGAAATGGTGCGAAACGGTGTCCGACTCGCCAAAGACCACCATGAAAAAGTCCCACGGCTCCCGTGCCAGCAAGCGCGTGGCGATGCGTTCCTTGTCCTCCAGCTTCTTGAGGAGCGCCTCCAGCGCGCGCTCATGCCAGCCGGGACCGATGTGCGATTCCTGAACATCGGCGAAGCGCCACTCCCGCACCTCGGGGAGCAATTCCGGCGGATACACACACGATGCGTCCACCCCTGTGGCGACCGGCGAATCAAAGCCCGAGACCATCACGCCGTTCACCGGTTCCGGCGGCCATGTCCCCGGCACCCCCAGCACCGCAACGCGTTTCCCCGCCGCCGACAAGATGTTCCACAACGCCGGGGCCTGCCGGCGCGTCGCATTCACAAAACGCAGCCGGTACGCGCCCGGCGTCACCTCGGTGAAGTCAAAAATGCCGTGGCGGCCCGGGTTGACCCCCGTAACACACGTCGTCCACGCCGGAAACGTCACGGGCGGATTGGTGCTGCGCAGGCGCAGGAACGCCCCCCGCTCCCGCAGTCGCGCCAGATGCGGCAGCCGCCCCTCGGCCATCCACCGCTCCAGCAGCGCCGGCTCGGCCCCATCCAGCCCTATGAGTAGTAGGCGTGTCATTTGTGGCTCCATTTTAGCAAATAACGTGCCGGAGTAGTCGCGCACTCGCCGAGCGCGCGATTTGCCCCGGACTAAAGCCCTAGAAGCATGCCTCCCATAGAGTCCCGGTTCCGCCAAACACGGGAACATCCTGTAACACGCCTTTTCAGCAACACACTTTTAGTTGTATTCCCGTAAAAAATTCTGTTGCGCTTTTCACATACTTGCGGATACAATGAGTACTGTTGGACATTGGGGAGCCTAAACAGGGGAATTCAACTATGTGTGCGCTTTCCCACCTGCTCGCGTCGCTGGTACTCATGCCTGGCGCGTCGTTTTGGGGGCCTTTGACCAGCATCGTGCCGGACCAGCGACAAGCTGTTCACGAGCAGAATCCCTTCATTAAGTCCGGTGGAGAGAGTGTTTGGTTAGTTTTTTGGGCAAGAAACTATAGTGATCCGGAACCCACCGCTATTCTTGTCAAACGATCGCTAGATGATGGACTATCATGGTCCGAGTCAAAGATCCTGGACTCCGGGGAATTCTGTCCCGGCGACCGTATGCCTCCACAAGTCGATGCCGCTACTGATGGGGCCGGCAATTGGATTGCCGTGTGGGAAACATGTCATCTGACCACAGTGCAGGACATCCCGGACAATGACATCGCAATGACGCGCTCGATCGACAATGGCGCAACCTGGTCCAGCCTGCGCGCCGTCAACCCTGAGAGCACTTCCGATAGCTCGGAAGAAAGTTGGTCACAGATTGACTCGGATGGTTCCGGTCTCTGGATTGCTGCCTGGACCCAATATGGCAATGGGGCAGGCGGAGCCGCCGAGGAAGTCCGCATTCTGATGAGCAAATCCGCCGACCTTGGGCGAACGTGGATCACCCCCGAAGTCATGGGCGAGATGGGACTCCCCGGCGCGCTCACCACGGACAAGCATGGAACATGGATTCTGGCAATGAATGTTGCCCCTGGGAATTATTGGGAGGCCAATGCCTGCATTCGGCGTTCCACCGACAACGGCCAGACATGGTCTGATTTGGTAGTTCTCCAGGAAGAAGCCTGGTGCATGGCGCTGTCTTGCCTGGGAGACAACACGTGGCTTGCCATACTGGGCGCCTCCAACGATACGGACGTGCCCAACCTAGATTTGCTTTTTGTGCGGTCCATGGACGGCGGTCAGACGTGGACGCAACCGATGCCTTTGGTCACCGAAGCGGGACAGGAACACGGTTGGCGTGCGGCGCTGGCAACGGATCTAGCCGGAAATGGGGTCGTCGTTGCTACTCCTTATCATGGTTACGACGAAAGCATGGTCCCGATTTACACCTTTTCGAGCGATTACGGAGCAACGTGGTCGCCTCTGGAACTTTTCGATCCTGAGGAGCAAACGGGCCTCAACTATGGAATCAGTCTTGACACAGACAATGCCGGTGGCTGGCTTACGCTGCTCTCCTCCACCCAATCCATTGAGGGTTTCGGTGACTCCACGGACCTCTATGTTTCCCGTGCTCTGCCGGCGATCATGGACCTCACCATTCGCCCTCCCGGCAGTGGAACTGTCACGGTCTCACCGCCTGGGCCTGACTATCTCCCTTTCACCCGCGTCGAGTTGACAGCTCATCCCGAGGACGGCTGGGATTTTGTGCGCTGGGAAGGTGCGGTAGACAGTGGCGCTAACCCTGGAATCGTCGCGGTGGCCGGTGAAACGACGGTGAATGCCGTATTCGTACCTTCGGAGGGGGCGGGAGAAGGGGAAGGAGAGGGAGAAACACGGGCAATCACCGTCACCAAGCCTGCGGCAGGGGCCGTGTGGCGGTTTGGCGACTATCAGCAGATTCAATGGGAGTCTGTTGGAAATACAGGTCCCACGGTGCTCATCCAGGCGTACTCCCAGGAGGACCCCGGCAATAAACGTGATTTTGTCGCCGTTAACAATGGTTTTACGACCTGGCATGTCCCTCAATTCTTCCCGGCTGGTCATGAATTTCGGGTCCGCGTCAGTGGCGTCGGTACTTCGGCCGGCGTTTTTGGGGAAAGCGAAATGTTCAGCATTCTCCCCCCCGACTCGGGCGAAGGAGAGGGAGAGGGAGAGGGAGAAAGCGATCCTCGTGCCATAACAGTGACGGCACCCGACGCGGGCGCAGCGTGGCTGTTGGGCACCTCTCATGAGATTCGCTGGGAAACGCTTGGCGACATCGGGAGCAGGGTCTTCATTCAAGTCTACCCACAGCAAGACCCGAAACAAAGCGATTCGTTCATCACACTCAATGACGGCGTCTTAACTTATAGTGTCCCGGAACTCATGTTGCCCTCTAACGACTATCTTGTCCGCGTCAGTGGCCTCTCCGGTTCGATAAATGTTGCTGGGGAGAGCGGCGTCTTTTCGATTCTCGCTGACAGTTCGGGCGATGGAGGAAGCGAAGGCGAAGGTGAGGGAGAAGGAGAAGGAGAAGGTGAAGGAGAAGGTGAAGGTGAAGGTGAAGGCGAGGGTGAAGGTGAAGGCGAAGGTGAAGGTGAAGGTGAAGGTGAAGGAGAGGGTGAAGGTGAAGGTGAAGGTGAAGGCGAAGGTGAAGGCGAAGGAGAGGGTGAAGGTGAAGGCGAAGGTGAAGGCGAGGGGGAAGAAGCGGGAGCTATGCTGCAGTGTCCCGAGGCAGTTTCCGCCACCTCTATTCAGCAGTTTCTTGGCGACTTCCTCTTGCTAGGCCTGGCACTGGGCCTGTTGGGGAGATCGCGGTTTCTTTAGGTATTCAAGCTAAAGCTTAGCGGAACCAGTGTCAGGGAATCGCTGCCAATCCTCCTTCCTGGGCCGGAATGCGCGTGCGTTTCGGGGGCTGTGTCTTCGAAAGAACTCCTGGTAGCCCATTTGTTCACCCTTTTGCTAGAGTAATCTCCGATTCTTCTAATTGGGAATTCTGCCGGAAGGAGAAATTGATGAAATACCAGGGGATTCTTTGGGGTGCGTGTGCCGGCCTGCTGTCTCTTCAGGGCTGCGTGACCGTCGCGCCTGATGTGGAGAACAACTTTTCATTCAAAGCGAATGCGCTGTTCCGCGGTGAGGACGCTTATTCCATGCGCGCGATTCAGGCGCCGGACCTGGCCGCGGGCGGTGCGGAACTGGCAAACATTGCGCGCCCGATGGCACACATTGCGGAAGTCGGCGGGAATACCGTGGCCTTCGATCTTCCCGGTCTCAGCCCGGACGGTCAGTACATCGATCCCGCGGCGGTGGAGGCAGTGAAGGCAATCGCCAAACGGGTGCTTGTGCGTGTCTTGGGCAAGGTGGGAGCGAACGCCGAAGCGCGCGAAAATGCGGCGAAAACGGCGGCGGCCGCACTGGCGGACGAACAGCGCGTGGTCTATTGGTTTGACGGGCCGGCGGCGGCGGAGAGCGCGGCGGTGTTCAAGAAGACCGCGCCCCAATTGATTGTAGCGGCGCCCGCCAAGGGCGATCTGACAACGACCACCGATGCAGCCAGTGCCAATGCTGCCTCCCTCGTGCTTGGCGCCATTCCCTCGGTCAACTTGGAAGCGGCGAATTTCGTGCTCAATGACGCCCCGGCAGAGTATCCCGCCCTGGACGCAGCCCTCACGACGCCGGAAGAGAAGGCGGGGTGGACGCCGGACAATTCTATTTTGGACCCCGATGAACGTGCCCAGGGCTTCATTGCCTTGTTTAATGGCAAGACGCTGGATGGCTGGTGGGTCTTTGGCGATAACAAACAAGGCTTCCGCGTGAGCGACGACGGCGCCATCGAACGGGCGGGCGAGAATGGCACGGCGCTCATGACGGTGGACCGCTATGAAAATTTCATCCTGCGGGTACAGTATCGCATTGAAGAAGGCGGGAACAGCGGCGTGTTCGTCCGCGCGCCCCGTCAATCGCGCCAGTCGCGCATCGGCATGGAAGTGCAAATTCATGGCGATCCGGGCGTGCCCCCTTCGGATGATGGGACGGGCGCAATATACGTCGTCTTGGCGCCGACCTCGAATCCATCGCGCGCGGCGGGCGAGTGGAACGACCTCGAGATCATGCTGGAGGGGCGGCACATGAAGGTGACGCTCAACGACGTCGTGGTGCAGGATATCAACCTCGATGACACGGAAGAATTGAAATACCGGTTGCAAAAGGGCTTTATTGGTTTGCAGGATCACGACAGCTTTGTGCAGTTTCGCAACGTGCGGCTGAAGCCGCTATGAGAGGGGAAAACGCCATGGTGACCTTGACACGACGTGGATTTCTGGCGAGTTCAACGGCCGGAGCGCTGGTGCTGGCCTGTGGGACCGGGCATGCCGCGCGGGCTTTTCGCCTGGGCGCGCAAAGTTACAGTTTTCGCGAATTCTCGACCGAGGACGCGATCAAAAACCTGCGCGAACTCGGCCTGACCGAAATGGAATTCTGCTTCGCGCATTTTCCGCCCGATGTCAACGATCCGAAATACCTGGCGGCGAAGGCCGCCATCGATGCCGCCAAGATCTCTGTACCGGCCTACGGCGTTGAAGAATTCACGGCAGACGAAGCGGTGAATCGCAAGAAATTCGAGTTTGCCAAGGCCCTTGGCGTGGAAGTCTTGACGGCCAATCCCGATCAGGAATCCTTCGCGAGCCTGGACAAGCTTGTCGAGGAGTTTCAAATTCGTATTGCCATCCATAATCACGGCCCGAAAGCGCGTTATGACAAGGTGGCGGACACCTTAAAGGCCGTCGAGGGCCACAGCCCTTTGATCGGCGCCTGCGTCGATACCGGCCACGTCATCCGTTCCGGCGAGAAGCCGCACGAGGTCGTCGAGCAACTCGGCAGCCGCGTCATTTCGCTCCACCTCAAAGACTGGGTGCATGAGGGCAAAGAACAGATCATCGGCAAGGGCGATTTAGACGTCGTAAAGCTCGCCGAGGCGCTTGGCGCCCTGAACTTGCAGGGACCGATCATGCTCGAATATGAGGAAAGTCCCAAGAATCCGGTGCCGGACATGAAGCAGGGTATCGAAAACTGGAACAAGGCGGTCAGCGCGGCCAAAGTGCCCGCGCGCCGGAAGCGGGACGAGTGACCCGGTTGTCCGGGGTTGCCACACCCCGAACGAGACTTGCGCGAAGATCCCGGAAGCGGGGGGTGTGACAACCCCCCCGCTACCCGGAGAATAGGAGGCCA
>JACPGD010000488.1 GCA_016182645.1 Candidatus Hydrogenedentota bacterium
ACAATCGGAACGACCACTTCCTGCGCCCTCACCACCACATACTCCTCCAGGATTTCCCACCCTTCTATGCCAAGCAGATCATTGATAAGCTTTCTCCGAGACATCGAGGTCCCCTCCTCTGTTTGCGTTTCCACAAAACATTAGAGGGATTTGACTTCGATGTCTCAAGTCCAATTACCCACACTTACCGGGAAAGAACCAGAATTAGGAATTAGGAATGAGGAATGAGGAATGAGGAATGAGGAATGAAGCAGACCTCAACAGATCGCAAGTGAATCGCTTTCTTTCGTGTGCTGATTCCTGGTTCTTCATTCCTCATTCTCCATTCATCTCCCCAATCCATTCATCGAGGAGGGCCGCGCCTTCTTCATGGACAGATACGCGGCCGAGCGGCGGCATCATAATCCCGAGTTCCGTCGAGCGCACGCGATACATCAGGATCGATTCGTGCGGCTGGCCGGGTACGATGCCAAAGCGAAACCCGCCCGAGCCGCGCCCGGCGGCGACAGGTGTTTTGTTGACGCCAATGCGCAGCGGATCGGTCTGCGCGTAGGAGAGATCCATGCCCGACGGTGCGGCGGGACCGCTGGGGTTGTGGCAATGGGCGCAGTTACTGTCGAGGTAAGCGCGCGCCCGTGTCTCGACACTGCCCGAAGTGGGATCGTCCCACACTGCGAAGCGGGGCACTCCGGACAAGTCCTCCGGTGCTCCCTTCAGATATCCGGTGCGTGCCCAGTGCACCAGTTGGTTTTCACGTCCATCGCCATAGTCGTAGTCGCGGTTCAGTTGTGGCACTTTCGGTCCAAGTGGCATGAATTTGCCGCCGCTGTCATGGCACTGCTTGCACTGGTTGACGTTCGGCACGATGTGGTTGATTGCGCGCTCGCTGCCGTCGTTATGCGTCCATCTGACCGGCACGCGCGCCCCCGCCAGCGCGAGGCGCGCTTCCGTGGCGGTTTCGTTCCAGAGATACGGCACGGCAATCCAGCCGTCTTGGCGGTGGATCAGCAATCGCGTCTCGATTAAGCGTTCGCCCTTGGCGGGATCGCGCAGATCGTGGAGATAGCCGAAGGTTTTCACGATAACCGCGCCGACGGGGAAATCGAAGGCCTTGTCGGGGTTGTACTGGGCCGCCGTGCCGGACGGCATCCAGACAAAGCGATGCTTCGCCGCGTAGTCGGTAAACAACGGCGTGTTCAGGTCGTAGGGGAGCACGCCGTCGTTGGGGATTTGGTGCGCGGCATCTTTGAACAAGTGGTAGGCGCTGATATTCTGGGCGGGCTGGGCCGCTACATCGATACTTACCGGCGCCAACACCGGCCCGCCGCAACCGCAAAGGAGGCCTATGACTGCGGCAAGCACCGCCAGACTGGGAACCCGCTTCTTCATCAGCCCGCAATTTCCGGGAGGGTGATGGGCTTAAGCGACGGCAGTTCACCCGCGTGCACGGCGAGATCGCGTTGCACGGTCACACTCTGCGGCTCGCTCAGGAGTTTGGTGCCGCCCAAGTTGGCATACGTGAGTTCGCCTTCGGTCTTCGTATTGTCATGGATGTACAGGCCGAGTTCCGCGGGGAGCTTCCCCTCCACCAACTTGGCCTCGTTTACAACGCCGTCCCAGATGATGTCGGGAAGGGGGGAGCCGGCCAATGCGGCCATGAGCGTCCCCCCTTCGCCCGCGGGGGCATAGCCCGAGGGGCCCAGACGGTTGTGGTGAACGTGGATGCCTTCCGCGTAGGGATAGTAGTTGGCGTCTTTGATCTCGCGCCCGGTCGTCAGGTAGCTCACCAGCAGCAAGTTGGTCGTCTGATTATTGCCAATCTCGTTCTCGAAGATCTCGACATTGCTGTTGGCCATGATCATGATGCCCGTGCCCGTCGGCACCGTGCCCACAATGTTGCCCTTCGGCGCGAAATTCTCCACATCATTGTCCACGACGTGATTCTTGAACACGCGCACGTCCCGCCCGCGCTGCACCGGGAGGTCCGGCAGATCAAACACGAGGATGCCGCCCGCATTGTGCGCCGCCACGTTGTCGTAGACATCGGCGCCGTGGCAGTTCTCAATTTCGATACCCGCCACATTGCGCTCCGCGCGGCACCCGCGCACGATGATATTCTCGGACTGGCCCACGTAGATGCCGGCGTCCGACGCGCCAATGGAAACACATCCTTCGATGAGCACATTCTTGGAACTCACCGGGTACATCCCGTAGGCGCCGTTCGTTTCTTTCGGACCGCCAGTCCATTCCGCGCGCACGCGCCTGAGGACGTGATTGTCCGCGCCGTTGGACTTGTGACCATTGCCCTTTGTGTCTTCAATGGCGAAATCTTCCAGCGCCACATTGTCGCCAGTCACATAGATGCCTTCGCTGCCCTGGTCCTGGTTCTTGAAGCTGAGGACGGTCTTGTCCATGCCGCGGCCGCGCACGGTTACGCCGCTCACGTCAATCGAGAGCTGCATGTTTAGCTCATAGTGGCCTTCTTCCAACTGAATGACCGCGCCCGGCTGCGCCAGGATGAACGCCTCCTGGATCCGCGTCTGCGCATCCGGCCCCGGTGGAATCGTAGACGCAACGTCCCCGTCACGTTTCTGGGTCGCAGGCGCAAGTTCCGGAGGGCGCGGCGGGGACGCCGCGTCTACGCCAGACGCGAGGTCCGCACGATCCTGCGTTGCTTCGTTACATCCCTGCAATGCCACTAGAAAGAGAGCAACTGCCGACACGATCACCACACGCATAGTGCCTCCACGGGAGCACGGACATCCCTGCCCGCGCAGCTTTGCCCCGGGCCACGCGCCCGGCGCCAACCCACGTTACTCCGCCAGTTTGTTCCCGTACCCAATCACAATCGTCGACGCCACGAGCAGCGCAATCCCGGCGATGATCCAGTGCAGCGTTTTACGGCTGCTGCCTTTCCACTCATGAAGCATCAGGCCCCACAGATTACTGAAGACTATTATAAACGCCATGTGCAGGCTCCAGCTCGAAAAATCGTACTTGCCCATCTGGGTTGTGCCCATGCCATAGAACATGAATTGGAGATACCAAATGGTGCCGGCGACCGCGCTCAGGAAATAATTGCGCAGGAGCGGCGCACGATCAGAGGCCAAATAGTCCGCGGCCGTGCCTTTCTTCGCCAGCAGATACACACACCACACAAAATTGGTCGTAAACCCGCCCGCCAGAATGACCACAAACACCGGAGTATTCTGCCAGAGGGCGGCGGCTCCATGCGCAACCGCCAGTTCCGCAATCGGTTTACCCGCCGCGATGGCAAAGGCCATGCACGCGCTCATGACACCTGCCAACACCGCCACCCACACGCCCTTCACAAAATTGAACTCGGCAATCGCCTCGGTTTTGGCTTCGTCTGATAGCTCACGTTCCTTTAGCAGCCCCGCGCGTCCACAAACGGCAATCCCCGCCACACTCACCAACACGCCCAGCAGGACCGTTTGACCGGAAGCCGCGGCGAACATCGCAACCAGATCTCCGGTAAATGCGGGCGGGATCAGCGTGCCGAGGACGGTGCAAAAGCCCAACGCCAGCGCATAGCCCAGCGACATCCCCAAGTACCGCATTGAGAGGCCGAAGGTCAGGCCGCCGATGCCCCAGAGCACGCCAAACACATAACTCCAGACCAAGCTGCTGGCAGGGGCTTGGGTGAGCACAGCCATAAGATGCGGCGTAGTCAGCGCAGCCACGATCCAGGGCGCGACGATCCAACTGAACACGCCGCCGACGAGCCACGCACTTTCCCACGCCCACGACCGCACCCCTTTGAAGGGCAGGTAGAAACTTCCGGCGGCCAGACCGCCCGTTGCATGCAGGAACACCCCAAAAAAAGGATTCGCACCCACGTTTTGTTCTCCCCTCACTCCTTCAGGAATGCGGCGACAATAACATAATCAGCGAGCAGCAATCAGCACGCGGCTGTCGGCAATCAGCAATCGAAACCCAGAACCCAGAACTCATTTTTGCATCCATGACACCAAGACTGCTAAAACTGCGTCAAATGCCCAAACAGAGACGGCAGGCGGGGCAGTGTTCCTGTTGTCCGTCTCTGGAGTGAAACCAGCCGGTTTCGAGGAGAACCCATGGCGGCGGATTTTCGTTCAGTGGTGCTGACGGGCGCTTCCACCGGCATTGGACGAGCGTGTGCCTTGCGTTTGGATCGCGAAGGGTGGCGCGTCTATGCCTGCGTTCGCAGGGCGGCGGATGGCGATGCTCTGCGCGACGCCAGCTCTGATCGGCTCCGGCCGCTCATGCTGGATGTTACGGATCAGGACAGCATCCTGGCCGCCGCGGGGCGCGTCAAGCAGGAGGTGGGGGAAGCCGGCCTGCATGGGCTGATCAACAACGCGGGGATCGTCGTGGCGGGGCCGCTCGAGTTTCTTAAGGCTGAACACCTGCGGCAGCAGTTTGAGGTCAACGTCTTTGGCCAAATCGCCGTCACGCAGGCTTTCTTGCCTTTCCTGCGACGGACCCGCGGCCGGATTATCAACGTTGGCTCCATCTCCGCGCGGCAACTCACGCCGTTCGTGGGCGCCTATGGCGCCTCAAAGTGCGCCATGGCGGGGTTAACGGATGCGTTGCGGATGGAATTGAAGGCATGGGGCATCCCCGTGGTCCTGATTGAACCGGGTGCGGTCCGCACGCCGATCTGGGACAAATCGCGGGCAGCGGGGGAAGTGATGCTGGAACAGTTCTCGGACGAAGCCAAGGAACTGTACGGCCCCGCGATTGAAAAACTGAAGACGGGCATCAGCAAGGTCGAGCAGCAGGCGATTGCCCCCGAAAAAGTCGTACGCGCCGTCCTTCATGCCCTCACTGCCTCCCGCCCCAAGACCCGCTACATTGTCGGCCCCGAAGCCCGCATCCAGGCCATCGCCACAAAGATACTCCCCGATCGCGTGCGGGACCGCGTTATTCTCGGACTATTGGGCATCCCGTCTCACCCTTGACTGGTCGCAACCAAAGGAAGATTCATGCCGCGACCGTGCAAGCGAACAGTACGTACATATCCTGCAAGGGCGCTACCATTGCTGATCTGATGGAGATTGTTTCGAGGGATTCCCGCATGGATTCAATCGGCCTCAGGCTTTTCCTCCCGCTGTACCTCGTCGTTTACCTGGGTCTGGCCATGCTCTGGCGTTCCTACCGGGTCTGGAAAGCCACGGGGCTTAACCCCTACAAACTGGGCCGCTCCGCCAGCGTCCACGATTTCATGGGCCGTTGCCTGGCGGTGGTTTTCGCGGCCGCTGTCGGCGCCGTGCTGTTGTATGCTGTCTGGCCGCGGGCCTATGCCTGGCTGCTGGTGCCGGCGCTGCCGCAACATCCTGTCATCGTGGGAGTGGGGGTCGCGCTGCTGCTTGCATCGCTCGCGTGGACGCTTGTGGCCCAGATCCAGATGGGCAACTCATGGCGTATTGGAATCGATACGGAAACAAAAACGGAATTGGTACAACACGGGGTTTTTCGGCTTTCGCGCAATCCAATCTTCCTCGGCATGCGGGTTACCATACTCGGATTGTTCCTGGCATTGCCCAACGTGATGACCCTGCTGGTCCTCGCGCTTGGCGAACTCGGGATACAGGTGCAGGTGCGGCTCGAGGAGGAGCACCTACGCCGTATGCATGGCGAAGCGTATGAACAGTACGTGAGGCGGACCCGGCGCTGGCTGTAATCGCGGCGCCGCCTGCGCTAAGATGACACCACAATGGCGAGGGGGACCGTGGAAATCATCCATCCACTCATCAGCTACATCGCGCCGGCGGCGCCGGCCACGCGGTGTCCCGGTACGGGGCAGGAACCCTTTCTGCGCCCGGAGATAGGATTCACGCCCAAGTGGTATCGCGAACGACTCGGTATTAGCTTCGGCGAACGCTGGCACAACGATCCAGCATATCGCCGGGACACGGTCGTCTCGATGCGGGGCGCGTTGCGGGAGCGGTTTCCGGGGACTGGCATCGGTGGCACGGACCAGCCTGATGCGTCTTTGGATTTGCTCACCGGCACTTTTGGCGCGTGTAACGTGGCGGCCCTCTACGGCGTGCCGATCCTCTACTGGGAGGACAACTGGCCAATCTGCGAGCAGCGGTATCTGTCGGACGAAGCAGTGGACCACCTGCAGCCGCCCGATCTCGATCAATCGCCTTTCTTCCAGGGGCTGCTGGCACAAGTCGAGTGGATTGCCGCGCGCGAGGGGAGCGTCCGCGGATACATCAATTGGCAGGGGGTGCTCAACAATGCACATCGCCTGCGCGGCGAAGACTTGTTTCTCGATCTCATGACCAATGTGGACCGATGTCACCGGCTGTTTGACTGCGTCTGCACGACGATGATTGACGCAGCCAAACGGCTGCACGAGCGTCAACGCGCCACCGGTTTTGAGGTGGACTTCTTCACGGTCAGCAATTGTCTTGTCAACATGGTCTCGCCGGAGTTGTACGAGCAGTGCCTGCTGCCGTACGACCTTCGTATTGCGGAGGCTTTCGCGCGCATTGGGATTCATAACTGCGCCTGGACGGCCGATCCTTACATGGCGGCCTATGCGCGCGTGCCGGGGCTGGCCTACGTGGACATGGGGATTGAGTCCGACCTCGTCCGCGCCCGCGAACTTTTTCCACAGGCGCGGCGGGCCATCATGTATCGGCCCACGGAGCTGGCTCAGAAACCGATGGACGTCATTCGCGCGGATCTTGAACGGATTGCGCGCGACTATGGGTCTTGCGATATTGTCGCGGCGGACATTGAATCTGATACGCCGGACGAACGCGTGCGGAGTTTCATGGCGCTGTGCCGGGAACTGACGGAGGACGAGAGCACGAAAGGGACGTAAAGGACGTAAGGGACTCAAGGGACGACAAGCGCGAACGAATTCGCAGGTATTGTGACGTTGACATTACTTTGTGGAGAATCCCCAGGGGGGTTGCAGCCCCAGCTTTTCGGGCGGTTCCGGGATGTAGTAGAGGTCGCAGTTGAACCAGTCCTGGCCGCCGGGGAGGTCGTCGAGATAGATGCGGACGGTGAAGCCATTTTCCGGTGAGGGCTGTTCGAGGACGAAGGGGTGGAGGGGACGGGAGTAAAGGTCTTTCGGGATCACGGTGACGGATGATTTCGGCAGCGGCTGCAGGATCTTCATTTCTCTTACAAGTGGGCCGTCCCAGCGCAAATGCTCGACCCGCGGCTTGTCACCGGCGATGTGCAGCAACTCTTGGCCATCGATCAGCATCTCGAAGTGCGCGAAATGCACGGCCTTGTCCGCGTACTGCGCAAGCACACGCTTGTACTGCTCCTGCTGCCGGGCGACCGCGGCCTCAAGTTCCACGCGGTCCGGCGCGGACGCGAGCGCCTGTTTCGCCGCGCCAACATCGTCCAGTGCCGCTTTCGCGTTCAACATGAATTGGTCGATACCAAAGAGTTGGTAGCCATAGCCGGGAGCGCGCATGAAGGCGTCACGGGCCGCAACCAGATTGTCGAACGCGGTTTGAAGCGCCACCCGCTTCCCTCCAGAATCCCGTTCAAGGTAGTCGAAATACGCAAAGATCAGGCGCACATAGGCGTTGTTTGTGGCCAGGAGCAGGCGAGTCATGTTCAGCCGCTGTTCCACTTCCGCGGCAATTGTTGGTTGAAGACTTGGCCGTGCTTCATGGAACTTCCCGATCATCTGATCGGCAACGGCTGCGCCGTGATTCAGGTCTTCCAGAGTTTCCTCCCGCCACGGGTCGCAGCGCAAGTAGATCTCGCGCAGAAACTCGACATGCTCGTGGCCACCGTCAACCGTTGGGAAGCCTTCGACGGGAAACGTCCCGACCCGCATATGGAGGAACGAGTTGAACTGGCCATACGAAATGGGTTCGATGTGCAGGCCGTATTTGTAGGCCACGGGCGACATCAGGTAGAGCTCCGCCATGGTCTCAGCAGCCTCCGGCCCAAACTGGATGGCGCAAAAGTCTCGCGCTATCTGGCGCATGTCCTCGTTGGGGTCCCACATCAGTCGATAGAGGACATAGGCGTAGGCGCCGTAGGTGTCCCAGGCGTCGCCCGGCGCGTTGGCCAGGGTGGCGGCGCCGCGGACATTGCCGCGGGAGGGTGCGAGGAGGTATTGCAAGCCGCGCTGAAAATACTGCCCGGAAAACGTCGGGAAAATGTTCGAGTCGCCGCCTTCGTAGTAGTTCATCGGCTCGAAACAGACGATGGTCTCGTGGGGCGTAAGGTTGAAGGTGTTGTTGTAGGCCTGGTGCCACCAGCGGTCACCCTGGGTAATCTTGGGCACGAGGTACAAGTTGTTCGTGGGGATGTCCTGAGTGAAGATTTCGCGAAACACCGCCGGCTGCACATGCTGCTCATGCGCGGAGAGTCCCCAGGTGAAATGGAAATAAGTCTTGCCGAATTCCCCCGCCACCACTTCATGCACTTTCTGGACGAACGTACGGAAGCGCTTCTCGTAGGACCATTCGCACTCCGGCGTCTCATGCAGGAGGTCATAGGCGCGGTAATTGTCCCAAAAGCCCGAGATGTCATCGTTGCACAATTCAATACCATCGAGTTCCGGCAGGGCGGTGAACAGCTTGCGGAATTTCTCCTGCACCACACCCCAGAATTGGGGGTCGCAGGGGGAGAGTTCCGCGCCTTGCTCCTGGATTAATGAAGGATGAAACGTGAACTCGTTGGCGAAACTGAAGTACTTCATGTGCAGGCGGTGGGCATAGTCAATCAATCCGCGCGCGTCTTCACGGTGCTGCGCATTGGTGCTGTTTTCGGGCTCCGTTGCCCAGGGCACGAGGTCGAGCACGGCTGGGCCGGCCACCCAATTGAGCGACATGCGGAGCGCGGCGCGCATCTGGGCTTTCGTGTTGCCGCCGTGGCCGCGCCTTCCCCACGCCGCGCCCACGCGCACCTTAAGTGCCGGGAGGCGCGCCCCGTTCAGGTCCGGCAGTGCGCGATAGACACGAAGACGATCATAGATCCAGTAGAGTCCATAGGCCGTGCCGATGGGGGATCCACCAGCCACGCACAGAACGCGCTGGCCGTTGTTGGCCACGGTTTGCAGCGTGTATCCCTCGTCGTCATTTGTCGCTTCACCGTCGAGTACGCCCGCGGCAGCCAGCCGCCCGGACTGGACATTGCTTTCCGCGCCGCCCACCAGGAGTACATTCCCGTCCGGCCACGCCGCATCATCTTGTGGCAGGAAGACAAGTCCGCAGGCGGTCCCCGCTTCCTGTACATCGGCGAGTGCCAACTTGACGGCTTCGTCTTGCGCAAGAGCATCGGAGACCACCACGGCCCAGCGTTCCTCGGCCTGCGCCGGATTTCCCCGCAGGAGCGCGGCCCCCGCAAGCAGGCACGATAAGGGCAAGAAGAAATGACAGCATGAGACCGGTTTCATTGTAATGATTTCCCCCAACAGCTTGATGCCGCATTTGATGCTTTGTCAGCATATCATATCTGGTGGTCAGACCCGAATCGGGAGGGAAGCATGAAGGAAGGACAACCCAGCCGCACGGCCGAATACATGGCTCTGTTTCGCGCGCTCGAATCCGCTCGGCCAGACGGACAGCGTCTGTTTTCCGATCCCTTTGCCCAGGAGTTTCTGTCCAGCGCCTTGACGGGGGCCGTCAGAGCGGCGCGCCTGCCCCTGGCGCACTGGGTCATCTGCCGCTACATCGACACGCGCTGGCCGGGCGTGCGGACTTCGGGCGTGGGACGCACGCGCTTTATCGACGACGCGCTCCTGTCTGCCTTGCGGGAAGGCGCGCGTCAGGTGGTCATTCTCGGCGCTGGTTTTGATTGCCGCGCGTACCGGTTGCCAGAAATGCAGCGCGTGCGCGTCATCGAGGTGGATCACCCGGACACGTCGGCGGCAAAACAGCGCCACATGCAGCGGCTGCTCGGGCGGCTCCCTGAGCATGTTCAGTTCTTGAGCATCGATTTCAATCGCGAGTATCTCGCGGATCGCCTCGCCTCTACACGATTTGATCGTTCTGTGCCCACGGTCTTTCTCTGGGAAGGGGTGACCAATTATCTGGACGATTCTGCCATCGATACGACGTTTCGCGCCCTGAGCTCCGCCACCGATGAGTGTGTCGTCCTCTTCACTTATGTGGACAAGGCCGTAATCAACGGCCAGAGGAGTTTCCCCGGTGAAACGAACATTCGCCAGAGCCTGAAACACTTGGGAGAGGTCTGGACTTTCGGATTCGTGCCGGAGGAATTGCCGGAGTATCTCCGCGAACGCGGCTTCTGTCTGATCGAAGACGCGAGTTCGGTCGAATACCGCCGGCGTTATGGTCTTCCCGCGCGAGACCGGCGCGGCTATGAGTTCTACCATGTCGTGGTGGCCTCCAGTGCGCCACGAAATATTGTGGACCTCTTCGGCAAGGTTGAATACGAACCGTCTTACGATTACAAATCGCCACGGCGCAAGAGATAGGTTTGCCGCGGATTGTGCTAGAATGAAGTCCTTTCCTTGAACTTATTCATTTCATTTACCAAGGCTTCTTCATGCGCGTAGGTATTATCACCCTCGGGTGCGACAAGAATACGGTAGACAACGAATATGTGGCCGGGCTGCTGACGGAGGCCGGGTGCGAAGTGATGCCGTTGTCGTGGGACGCGGCACCGGATCTGCCGCTAGATGCCGCGATTATCACGACGTGCGGCTTCATCCATTCCGCGAAAGAACAGTCGGTCGATTCCATCGCGGCGCTGGCAGAGCAGAAGCGGGAGCAGGGGAACCCGAAGCGGTTGTTTGTCGCTGGCTGCCTGGCGCAGCGTTACGCGGAGGAACTGCTTCATGAGATCCCCGAGATCGACGGTCTTGTGGGCGTGGGCCAGTTCGATCAACTCGCGCGGATGGTGCTCGGCGGCGAGGATGGTCA
>JACPGD010000479.1 GCA_016182645.1 Candidatus Hydrogenedentota bacterium
CCAAACGTGCCAAGCCGGGGGGCTTGACGGCAGTTGCCCGCAGGGCCGTATCCCACATAATGGGTAAGTGCGGCACCGGCCGCGACGGGTGCGGATACACGAGGGGCTGCGTGGTGTACGCGCCGAGGTAGTCATAACTCGACCGCACACTGTGCAGGCCATCCAGCCAACTGTTCAATGGGGGCGGCTCCTCCTGATCCCCTGTGCGCTGCCAGTTCTTCTCCCAATCAGCGTTGCTGTCGCTCGGGCAGACGAACGACCGGAAATCTGTGACATAGTCCGGTATCAGCTTCATTAGCCCGTCCGCATTGCCCTTGCCGCCGCTCCAAGGCAGAGCGCGCTCGCTTTCTTGCGCGAACATCACCAGTGCCATGCCCAGTTGGCTGAGGTTGTTGAGGCATGACGCGCGCCGGGCCGCCTCGCGCGCACGCGCCAGCGCGGGCAGCAGGATCGCCGCAAGAATGCCAATCACGGCAATAACGACGAGCAACTCCATCAACACAAAGCCGCGCTTTCCCGTGCTTGCAGGCGATTGACAACGTTGGGTGGCAGCTTCAAGCGCGACGCTCTTCAAGCGCGACGCTGTGCCTGACTTGTATGGCACAGCCGGGTTGTTCGCGCTTGAGGCTGCGATATATGCAGGATGGCCAGGCGTGAACAGCAGCCTTAAGCGCGGGCAATACGGTAGAGGCGGAAAAGTGCGAGTCAACGCCGCGCTTAAAGCTGCTACCCCTGGTCTCAATTTGGTGTCTAGGCGCCAGAACGCGCTTCATGGTTTTTCCCTTTCCCGGCGCCATTCCCTTATTGTGGGTGACGCGCCAGGCCGCAGCAGCGCCTCCACATGCACCACGCGCCGTTCCAGGACTTCATCGTCGCTCATCACCTCGCCCACGCCGTCGATGGCCACGCGGCCCAACGGATCCAGCGCACGCACGGTAACCGAATAGCGCCCTTTCCCCAGCGGCGCCTGTTGGATGGACACGGCCGTGCTGGGATCGCGCGCGATCAGCGCGAGCGCATGCTCGACGCCGGATTCCGCCAGATACATCGCCGCGCTCGTCCGTTCCTCCCGGCCCGTCTCCCGCAGCGTCACGTGCAGGTACTGCCACACCGCCGCCGCGCCAATTCCCAACACCGCGACCAGGACGATCGCCATCAGCAGCACGGAACCCTCTTTGTGTGCTCGCAGGTTCTTCATTCCTAATTCCTAATTCATCCTTGGCGTGGCGATGGTTTCGTAGATGACCTGGCGGCTTGGCCGTTCGCCCTCGTCCTCCTGGATTTCGAAGGACATCTTGATTGCCGCGCCCACATTGCTGAAGCGCAGGTTCTTGACCCGCAGCGGCCAGGTCCGGACGTAGTTCTCCGGGGCTCCAGGACCAAGCAGAAAATCCTCTCGCACCAGCCGCTGACCATCGGCCAGCAAACCAAAGACCCGGTATGCAGCAGATTGCCCTGGCTCTTGGGCAGGAAGCCTCAGCCACAGCCGTCCGTCGGTGGGCGACAAGCCCCAGGGCGCTTCCGACTTCCCCGCGCTTTCCTGGATCGCGGTCTTGAATCCGTCCTGCACCTCACGCACCGCGTTCAGCCGGTCCAAGGCCAGCGTGTTCATGGCCGCCAGCCGCGAACTCGTCAGCAGGAGCGCACCGCACAGATTCACTGCCACTGCGAACACGGCGACGAACATCAACATCTCCAAGAGGCTATAGCCCGCCACGGGATTGCGGATTGTGGATTGCGGATTGCGGATTGAAAACACCCACAATGGGTGTGGTGCGCCGCGGCTGTCCACTTCTTCCATTCTGTCCATTGTGTCCATATCGTCCATATTGTCCACCGCGTCAACTCCTCGCATGGAGCAGCGCCATCAGTTTCTTTTCAATGATCCGCCCATGCTGGCCCGCCCATTGGAGGCGCACCGTCACCTGGCGCAATGCGGGCAAATCAGGATCGGGCACGGCCACCTCGATGCTTCCCTGGGCCTCGCTCAACCGCTCCAGCGCGCTGTACTCGCCGCGAAAGTCCGTGCTGCCCGGTTCCAGCGCCGGTGCCCCGCCCGCGCGCACGAGTTCCATCTCGCTCTGCAGAATTCGCGAGGCCAGCGCATATTGCTGCACCGCGCGGCCGTTGTCCATCACGCGCAAGTACAGGTCAATCACGCCAAACATGCCGAGCGTGACAATGAAAAGCGCCGTGACCAACTCCAGCAGCGCTAGCCCCGCCGAGCCATCAACACGCCCCCGCCCATGTCGTCCATTGTGTCCATTCATGTCCATCGTTTCCCTACGCGCCTCACACTGGCATCGCCAGATTGTCCGCCAGCGTCGTCAACAGCAAAAACAGCCCCAGTTCCACGCTCAGCGTCAGCATCCCCAGCAAGATCACCCCAATCGGCACCAGCACGTCCACGAGCATGCGCGTGCGCTTCATCACTTCGCGCTGATAATGGTCATGCAACCGCAGCAGAGCGTCCGGCAGCATCCCGGCGCGTTCCCCGACGCGCACCAGCCCGCGGAACGAGCCCGGCAGCAGCGCGCGCTCGCGGTCGAGCGCGTCCGGCAGCGATTCGCCATTCACGACCGCCACCCGCGTCCGGTCAAAGGCCTTGCGGTAGAACGGATGCACCCCCGCCTGGGCTACCGTATCAAGGGCCTGATCCAGCGGCACGCCCACGCGCAAGAGCTTTTCGAGCATGAAGGAGGCGAGAGCCAAGTTCTGCTGCTGAAACAAGCCGCGCAGCCACGGCACCAGCAGCATGAGCGATCCCGCGTAGCGGGTCGTGAGCGGTTGCGCCCGCAAGGAACGGCGGAACCGCCACAGGAGAAGCATTGCGCCGATTGCCGCGGCGCCGGCCAGCATCTGGAAGCCCGTCTCCCGCAACGGTGATCCCATGTCGTCCAAGTAGTAGTTCATTGTTCCCATCGCACGCGAAATCGCGGGGACATCCATCGAGAATTCGTTTGCGATCTCCAGGAAGACCGGTAGAACCTTTACCGTCAGAAACATCATGATTGCCACGATGACGAAGAAGACACTGAACAAATAGATGAATTGGAGGCGAATGTAGCGTTGCTGGCTCAGTGTGCGGACAGACTCCTCTCCGAGGCTGTCCAGGGCTTTCGCCAATTGGCCCGATTGCTCCCCCGCCGCGACGTAATCGCAAAGGAAACGCGGAAACACACGCGGCAGCGAGCGCATCGCCTCCGAGAGCGTCGCGCCGCCCGCCATCCGGTCACGCAGGACAAGCAACAGCGCCTCCAGCCGCTCGTTGCGCAACAACATGTACCAGCCGGGAATGGCGGCAAGAATCACAATGACCAGAAATGTCAGAACGGCCGCCACATCCATTCGCTCCAGAACGCGAATGGACGCCGCGAACAGTGTCGCCGCGATGGCCAGGCTAGGCACGGACGCTTTGGCAATGTTCTTCAAGCGGCGGCTCTTTGTCCTCAGGTTCAGCCGATGCTCCTCGCAAGCGGCCACTTCAAAGCCCTTCACAAAGCTCGTAT
>JACPGD010000480.1 GCA_016182645.1 Candidatus Hydrogenedentota bacterium
AAATGCAGGTGTATATCCGGAAAAGTGAACCACGGATAGGGTACGCGCCCCATGATTTGCTCCATCTCCTGCGCGTTCCCAGAGGCAAAGCGGAACAGGTCGAACGAAGTGGAACCGGGCATCTTCCCCTGGAGCGACAACAGATGTACATAGTCATCGACGAAGAATCCCGCGAAAAGCGTGGGGGCCGCCACCAACGCCGCCAGCAGAAGGCCCGTGCGGACTGTGCCCCAACGCTCGAGGCGGGCGATGACGCTGCGCGCCCAAGGATAAGACGGAGAGACACTCATGGTTCCGCGCAAACTTTCTGAAAACACTCATCGAGAATGCTTATGGCCGCGCGGAGTTCCTCCTCGTGGATAGTCAGGGGCGGCGCCAGCGTGAGGATGTTCCCCATCGAGATTTTGAAACTGAGGCCCCGGCGCAGCGCGGCATACAAGATGCGCTCGGCCTCCTCAGTGGCCCGCGCACCGTCTTGCCGCACCAGTTCCACGCCCAGCAGGAGCCCGAGTCCGCGCACGTCATGAATCAGCGGGAAACGCTGCTGCAACCCGCGCATTTCCTCGAGGGCGAGCACGCCCATTCGCCCCACGCGAGCAAGGAGGTCTTCTTCTTCGATATATTGCAGCGTGGCCAGGGCCGCGGCGCAGGCGACAGGGCTCTTCTCGTGGGTATAGTGGCCCAGGGCGCCCTCGGGCATCACGTCCAACTCGGTGCGGGCGAGCAGCGCCGCCAGCGGGAAAATCCCGCCGCCCAGTCCTTTGCCAAGCACCAGCATGTCGGGGACAATGCCATAGTGCTCGCAGGCGAACAGGGCGCCCGTGCGCCCGAGGCAGGTGGGGATTTCATCCAGGATGAGCAGCGCGCCGTGCCGGTCACAGGCTGCCCGTACCCGGCGCCAATACTCCTTCGGCGGGATGAAGGGCGTGCTCCGGACCGTCTCCGCAATGACGGCGGCCACGTCTCCTTCTTTCTCCAGGATGTACTCGATATAGTCCGCACACTGTAGCGAGCACGCGCGGCCACAATGGAACGGACACCCCAGGGGATCGGGCGGGGGAGCATGCTCAACGCCGGGGAGGAGCGGGCCGATGCCCTTCCTGAAGATTGCTTCGCCGCTGACGGAGATGGCGTCCAGGGAGGCGCCGTGGAAGGCGTCCCACAGGGCGATCATTTTGTGCCGGCCAGTGGCGGCGCGCGCCAGTTTCAGGGCCATCCCAATGGCCAGTGCGCCCCCCGGCGCGAACAAGACCTTGCCCAGTCCGGGTGGGGCGAGTTGCGTCAGCTTTTCCGCCAACTGAATCGCGGGGAGATTGGTGTAACGGCGCGGGCAGAAGGACAGGGCCTGCATTTGTTCAACAATCGCCTGAATGACGCGCGGATTCGCGTGCCCGATCTGGTGCACGCTGTTGCCGTGGAAGTCGAGATAGCGGCGCCCCTGCACGTCTTCCAGGTAGCTGCCGTCACAGTGTTGGAGCACGTTCAGGCACGGCGTGGACAACGCTTGGTGCAGAAACACGCGGCTGTCGCGTTCCAACCAGTGGCGCGCCGTCTCATCCAGTGTTTCTTCCGCCCAGGCGCGACGCTCCGGACCCACATTGAGGTCGCCTTCACTGCGCAGAGAATCCTCCTGTGCACGCGGCGTGAGCAACTGATCCATGGAAGGCCCTCAGGTGGAAGACAGCACTGGTTTCGGCAGCCGCCGGTTGATGGAAGACACATTGTAGCCGAAACCGGGGCCCTTGACGGTGCTCAAGTCGAGCAGGCCGTCGCGCCGCTGGTAGAGACCGGGATGCACCTGCGCCTCGGGCGCGCTCGCCGCTGGGTAGAACTGCATGCCGTTGCTTTCGACCCCCATGATGGTTTCCGCGTGCGCGGCCAGAAGCACGTGGGGAATCTGCGCCAGCATCGGGTTGGTCAGGTCCTGGACCATCAGCGTCATGCCGTGCGCCCGCGCCCAGGCCAGGGACAGCAGGGCGCTCGATTGCGTCTTGCAGGTCTTCAGTGCGACGCCGCTCCACCCCAGTTCCCTTCCCAGGAGGGCGGCACGCCAATCGTGCGCGCTCTCATCCATGAAGAGCGGCTTGCGCGCGGCCACACTGTGGACATCGATGTGGTCACGTTCCAGGTCATAGGGAAACGGTTGCTCGACGTAGAGGATCATGCCGTAAATGCGGGGTTGTTCCTTGAGCAAGCGATCCAGCATGTCATTGACGTAGGCGGGATCGGTCACCGTGCAATTGAAATCGGTGCTGAGCCAGTCCACGCCCTCTTCCATGGCCATCGTGCCTACGCGCAGGATGCGCTCGTAATCCCAGGCCGCGTCGTTTCCCCGCAGTTTGATCTTGAGGCATTTGAGGCCATCTTTCTGAATCCAGTCGCGCAGCAGCACCGGATACCCATCCTGTGGCGCGTGTCCGTCCAACTCGTCCTCCGCCAGTGGGTCGAGCCCGCCGACCAGGTGCCAGACGGGCAGGCGTTGCTGGGGGTGTTGGCGGAGATAGTGAGCGGGATACCTGCCTTCGAAAGAGAACACGGCGCGCGACGCGGGGACGATGAATTGGGCCAGATCCGCATTCATGAAATCGGCGTTGTACGTTTCGTAGACCGGCGTTTGGTGGAGCATTCCGTAGGCATCGTGCAAGGCGATGTCGAACGCGGAACAACAGATCAACGCGGCGAGCCAGGGCATTTCCTCCGTCGCGCCCTCGTTCATGCGAAGGAGCAGGTCCGGCAGGCGATGTTCCAGGAAGTCGTGCCCGATTTCGATGGGATGCCCCCACCGATCAAACGCCGCCCACGCTTGCACCAGCGTCCGGCAAAAGGACTCGAAGGCCGCCTGGCGTTTCCCGTAGGGCAAGGTGCTGGGCCACCCCCACTGCACGCTTAGCGGGGTCTCACCCCAACCCATGGCGCTGCGCCCGGTGCGGTCTTCAACGAGCATCGATACCCGCGCCACCATGACTTCGGTCAGCACGCCGGAGCCGAATTTGAGCGGGACGCGGGTCCTTAGCGGCAGGAAATACAACGTACATGATCGAGGCCGGATGTCGGTTGTCTTTGCCACAGCGCCTCCCCACTTCCGTGA
>JACPGD010000481.1 GCA_016182645.1 Candidatus Hydrogenedentota bacterium
CGCCTTGATGGCCGCCCTCGGGTTGCTATTGCGCACACCGCAAATTGAGATTGCCTGCGTCTTGCTCCTGGCCGCGGCGCACGTCTGCTTCTATGTATTCCTGTGGATGCCCCTGCCGGGCTTCCAAGAGCAATCTCGATTCGTGCTGTATACCGTGCTGCTGGCGCTGCTCACCTTTGTCGGGGCCTATGCCTGGGAACGCTATTTGCGCCGCTTTCGCGCGGCAGAAAACGATTTCGAGCACCACGTTGTTGCGGCATTTCCCTATCTGGTGGCCACGCTCATGCTGGCAGCGCTGCTCGACTACCGGCTGCATCCGTTGCATGTGCCTCCCGCCGAAGGCGCCCTGGCGATGGCGCTGTTCCTGGCGGGGTCCCTCACCGGTTTTCCCGGCGTGAAAGCCTCGGGCGTGTGTGCGATGGCGTTAGGGACCATCCTGTTCTACACCGGCCTGTACGACGTGGAGGACTCCATTTCCCGTGAACCCTATTTCCTCTTGTACTTGGGACTGTTCCTGGCCACCTGCGCGGGCTCCGAGCGCATGATCGCGCTGCTCCAGCTTCGCGAGACGGCCCCCTCCGCCACGGAAAGCGTCATTCGCACACTCCTGGTCGCCCTTGCAGTGGCCCTCGGCATTCTTGGACTCTATGAATGGGCGCCGTCCAACCAACTGATCTTCTACTTGCTGGGACTGGGCGTGATCGCCATCAGCCTGGGCGCCCTGTTCCGCGAAAGCCGCTACCGGTGGGCGGCGCTGTTCCTGCTCGGCGCGGTAATTGTCTGGGCCTTCATCCAATTCCGGAGCGCGTCGCCCCTGATCTTCGGTGCGACGGCAGTGGTTTTGCTCATCGTTTCTTGGGCATATTCGCGGAGTGGAAGCCGCCGCGCACCAGTAGACACCGAAGCAACTGGGCCGCCCCCGCCCGTCGCTGCTGACCGCGGACCAGAACAGCATACGCGGAAACGCTCCAACGCGAAGGCGGTCCATCCCGATGGATGACCGCGAGCGCGCCGCGCGCGACATCTGCGCTGCCCTGCGTCAGACCGGGCACCGGGCGCTGTTCGCCGGCGGGTGCGTGCGCGATCTCATCCTGGGACATGTGCCAAAAGACTACGACATTGCGACCTCCGCGCGCGCCAGCGAAGTGATGGCGCTTTTCCCGCGGGCCGTGGGCGTGGGCGCGGCCTATGGCGTGGTGCTCGTGGTGCGTCCCGAAGGAAACTTTGAAGTCGCCACCTTCCGGCGAGACGGTCCCTATCTCGACGGGCGGCACCCTTCCCATGTGGATTTTGTGGACGAGATCGAGGATGCGCGCCGGCGCGACTTCACCGTGAACGCCCTCTTTCTCGACCCCCACACCGAGATGGTCCTCGACTATGTGGAAGGGCAGGCGGACATCCGAGCGGGCGTCCTGCGCACGGTCGGCGAACCGGAAGAACGCTTTCGCGAAGACCACCTACGGCTGATCCGCGCCGCTCGGTTCGCCGCCCGGTTGGACTACACCATCGACGACGGCACCTTCGCGGCCATGCGCCGGCTGGCGCCGTTGATTCTGGGGACGAGTCCCGAACGCATCCGCGACGAAGTCGTCCGAATGCTGACCGAGGGCGGCGCGCGGCGCGCCCTCGAAATCCTCGATGCCACCGGGCTCCTGAAACAGATCCTGCCCGAAGTAGCGGCGACGAAAGGCGTGGAACAGCCGGCAGAGTTTCACCCGGAGGGCGATGTCTGGGAACATGTCCTGCGCGTGGTGCAACACCTGGAGGGTGCAACCCCCACTCTGGCCATGGGCGCGCTGCTGCACGACGTCGGCAAGCCGCTGACCCAGTCCATCGAAGACCGTATCCGCTTCAATAACCACGACAAAGTGGGCGCGCGGGTGAGTGAAGACATTTGCCGGCGGCTCCGTTTCTCGAATGAACACACGGCCCGGATCGTGTGGCTCGTGGAGCAACACATGCGCGTCGCGTCGATTCCCGACATGCGCGAGAGCAAACGCAAACGCTTTGTTCGCGAGCCCGGTTTCGACGAACTGCTCACACTATGCCGCATCGACTGCCTGGCGAGCCACGGCGACACCAGTATCGTCGAGTGGGTGCGCAACTATAAGGCCAACCTCCAGCCCGAAGAAGTCAGTCCACCCCGCCTGATTACGGGTGACGACTTGGTCGCACTGGGCTATGCACCTGGACCCCTGTTCCGCGAAATCCTCACTGCCGTGGAAGATGCGCAACTCGAGGGCGCGCTCACCAGCCCTGCCGCCGCCCAAGACTTTGTCCAACGAATCTGGCCGCGCTAAGACAAGAAATCACCCCGGGTGCCATGGTCAGCTTGTCTGGCCGTGACCCACGGCCAGACAAGCTGACCATGGCACCCGCAATTCCGCTTCAGACCTGGCGAAAAACTTGCCCATCCCACGCTCCATAGGGTACGATTCGTTTCCCACCGTCGGGGCGTAGCGCAGCCCGGTTTAGCGCGCCTGGTTCGGGACCAGGAGGTCGGAGGTTCAAATCCTCTCGCCCCGACCATTTCTAAGTCTTGCTTAACTCGGCACTTGCCGAGGATTCTTCATAGTGGAGCAGCGGTCTAAGCGGCGCTTCTCTCGCATGGCCTACTCGAACGGCGCAAGAGACCCGCACCAATGGCCGGGAGATCTCCACCAGCGCACTCCCTTCACTGCGCCGTCAAGAGTGGCCAAGTTACTGCCCAACTGCCTGGCAGTCGAATCAGAGAACAGCAAGAACAGAATCACGCTAGATATATATAAATAGCTTCTTTCTTGTCATTGACAAAATGGTAAAGGAAGATGTAGACTATAGGCACGGCATGGGCATCTCCAGCCTGGGTCGTGGCGTGGTATATGCTGAACAGTAGTTTCTTGTTCCGGCCGGAGAGGTGTCCCTATGCGGCGCGCGGCTGTAGTGGTCGGATCCATTCTTCTGAGTCTTGTCTTCTCCGCGGCACTTCCGGCGCAGGCGCTTGAACTGCTCGGCGTGGAACCCCTCGCGGCGGCCGAGGGCGAAACAGTCGTCCTGCGCGGAGCTGATTTTGACACTGCCGCGACCTATGCCATCAGCATCGGGTCGCTTCCTGCCACCGTCACCGGCGTCACTGTAAGCACGGTCACCTTTGTTGTGCCCGCCGGCGCGCAGACGGGGCGCGTCACATTAAGCGATGGCGTAAACGCCTTCGAGTACGGGCTGTCGCTCACGGTACTCAGACCCATCAGCGTGCAGCACGATCCCGCGCTTCCGTTCTCGACCGCGGGGTACATTGCCGGCACGTTCTACGGTGATGGCAATCCGCTGGAAAACGTTCAAACTGTTCGCGTGCCGACTTTGGGCGCCACTATCGTCGCGTCCGCCAAAGGGGAGGAATCGCAGGCCCTCTTCGCCGTCTCGACCGGCGCCGAAAGCAGCCTGACGCTGGGCGCCGAGAGCACGGCGCTCGCGCTGCTGTTCATGTTGTCGGGCATCCACACGGCCGATCCGGCCGAGGCCGCGGCCCGGTTGGAAGCCCTGGCGGCCCTACCGGAAACGCAGTACCTAATCAGCCAAATCAACGTCCACTACGCCGCCAACAGGGACATTCTCGAAAGCGAGTACATCGACGAAGCGCTCGCGGAGGCGTATTTCGCGTTCATCAACAGCGTGGGCAAGTTGACGCCCGCGGGCGAAAGTGAAAAGGAGTACCGGCAGGATTTTGTCAATGAAACGCTGGACTTTCGCAGTGGGTATCCGCGCGACCTCGAAAGCCCCGGCTACGAGGGGCTGCGTTTGACGAAGAACGAAAAAGTAAGTCCGGCGGTGCCGGACTCGCGCGGCACCCCCAAGCTGGGCATCCGCTACAAAGCCGCCAAGGAAGGCATCGGCGGGGTGCCCAACAATCCGCTTGACTGGATCAGCACTATTTACGAACTTGACCCGCGCGATGTGCGGCTGGATACGCGGACAGAGGTCGATGCACTCGTTGGCAGCAATACCGACGCTTACCCGCGTTTGCGCGCGGCGAGTTTCGACCGCCTGTACATCAAGGCGAAACCCGCGACGAAGGTGATTGACATTCTCGGGTTCGCCGCGGACTTGCTCACCAGCGCCGTCCCCATTTTCGATGACCCGCGCGCGCAAAAGCAGCTTTCCGTGCCCGCCGACCACAATGCCATCTACATGGTGCGCAATTTCAGCGGCGCCTTTTTTTCGCCCCAGCGCAGTCTGATCATTAACCTGCCCGGTGGGCGAACCGAAGACCTGAACGCGCTGACGCTCAACATTGTGCTGAGTTCATTCGAAATGCTCGAGGCCGTCATCCGGATCGGCGATTTCCTGGGCGAGGATGCCATGGCGAAGCTCATTCTTGGCGCGTCGAAGGCCGTCGGCTCGGCAGTCGCCCGCGAAGCCGCCCGCGGACCGATCAGCTATCAATCAATCCTGATCATCGGCGATGAACTCAATAAATATCTCGCCAAGGAACTGCTCTCGAAGAAGCTGATCAAGGACCTCGGTTTGCAGGCCGTGCTCCGCCTGCCCAAGGCCCTGCTCAAGAACTTCGACATCTTCGCCAAGTTTGAGAAAGGCAGCACTGCGCTGCTGCGCCTCGCCGCCCTTACCAATGCGTCACGGCTGATCAGTTCCTCCGCCTACATGGCCGCCGCCGTCGAAGACACCATCGTCGTCGTGGGCGATCCGTGGGCGCCCCGGATTCTGAGCTTTGATCCCGTGCGCGGCCACCGCGGTACCCGGTTGCGGCTGCTGGGCGAGCGGTTTTCGACCACGCCAGCGGAAAACATCGTCACCTTCGGACGGCTGGGGACCGGCGCGCCGCCCCCGGCCATTGCCAATGTCGTGGAAGCCACGGCGCACTCGCTCCTCGTCGAGGTGCCGGAAGAAGCCGCCACCGGCCCGATCAGTGTCAAGGTCGAAGCGCGCGGGGAAACCACTACTTCCGTGCTGGCCCCGCCCTTTCAGAATTTCGAGGTCATCCCCGACCCGCAGATTACAGCCGTGGAAACCGGGCGGGGCCTTGTCCTTCTTGGTCAGAATTTCGCCGTTAATCCCCAAGACAATGAAATTCTTTTTGACGGCGAGCCCGCGGGGGCCGGCCGGGACATTGGTTATAACGACTCGGCCAAGATTTATATCATCTCGCACGGCCTCATTCCGGGCGAGCACACCGTGGCCGTGCGCATTCATGGCCGGAGCAGCAATGTCTTCGACTTTACCGTGCCCGAGGCGCCTGACGCATCGGACGGAGGACAAATTCTAATTACCGTGCTGAGTGACGGCAACACCCCTGACGGTGAAATCACCCTTCGTGAAGCCATGCTGATTGCCGCGGGAACGTTGGGCCGCGCCCTCACCAGGCCACCCTCGGATGAGCCGCGTCCGCCAGGCGCGCGTTATGAGACCGATTGGGTAGATGAAGGTGTCGGCGGGGCGACCGCTGATATCATCAGCGAAGAAGGAACCCTAGACCAGAACGCGGGCGACTATGTTCTGGCGCAGCCTCTCCCGCCCGTTCCAAACTTCGACACGATCCAGTTATTTGATCGCCACGTCATGGGTACGGGGCTGGCCTCGGACGGCTTTGTGTTTGACGGTACCCAGGGCGCCACACTCAAGTTCGTTACCGTGAGCGGATTCGGCGGGAACGGCATCCATTTCTTGAACGGTGCAAACTACAACAAAGTGGAGAACTTTTCCGTCGAGGACTGTGGCGGCCACGGCGTCTTCGTCGAAAACAGCGCCACGGACAACGTGTTCAACTTCTATTTTTCAAGCATCTCCCGCAATGGCGGCGACGGCCTGCGTTTCTCGGGGGAACAGGTGAAATTCAACCAGGTCATTGCCGTCGGGAATGTGGACGAGAACGCCGGTTGGGGCGTACTGGTCGAAAATGGCGCCTCGTTCAACAGTTTCGAGGCGGATATCCATGGCAATACCGAGGGGGGGATCAAAGTCTCCGGGGCAGCCTCGATTGGCAACTATTTCGGCACGAAACAGCCTTTTGCGTACCTGGAGGTGCACGACAACGAGGGACCAGGCCTTCTCGTCGAGACCGGCTCGAACACTATCGAAAGCCTGAATATTGCGGGTAACGGAAGCCACGGTGTCGTGCTCGAAGGAGGCGGCTGCCGGAACGTACTGTTGCATCTACTGAAAATCGGTTACAACGCCTTTACCAACCAGCAGAATCAGAACGATGGCAGCGGTATCGCGGTGCGCGGCGGCGCGGGGGACATCAGCATCGTGGACGCTGATATCGCGGGGAATCGCGATCATGGCATTCTCGTCGAAGGCCCCGGCATCACTAATATACGCATCAGCGATTGTCTCATTGGCGGGTTTGCCTTCACGGCGCTCGGCAATGGTCAGCATGGGATCGCGCTGACCGGTGGGGTGGAGAACTGCCTCATTACCGATTGCCGTTTGTGCAACCACGTGAACGGCGCGGGCATCCTTCTGTCCGGCGGTGGGACCCGCGGGAATACGATCGCGGACTGCGTCCTCGGCGGCCAGGGCTTTGTCCCGAATACTTTCGGAAACAGGTATGGAATCTGGCTTGCGGACGGTGCCAACGGCAACACCATCGGGCGCCGGGCACACGTCGTTGAGCCGGATGAGTCTGGCAGGCGGGCCTTCAACGTACTGGCGCTGGACGAGGGCTTCTCGAATGACATCGACCACAATCTCGATGCAGGCATCTTGCTGGAGTCCGGCGCGCCCCCGCTTACGGGCGAAGTCGCCGTGGGAGGAAACGTGATCCAGAATAATCGTTTCGGCGGGGACATTTTCACAGACGCGAACGGCGCCGTCGGCATTCTCATCAAGAATGGCGCCGTGGCCAATCGGATTGGCGGCAATGTGCTGGCCGAAGCCAACCGTTTCATGGGCAGCTCCGTGGCCGCGATTCATGTGGATGGCGTCGTTCATGCCGTTCCGGGAGTGGCCAACCGGATCATCGGCAACCAGTTCCTCGGCGGGGCCATCGGCGGCCCGGTCGCTATCGTCGATCCGCTGCTTGGCCCCTCGAACAGCGTGGGCGTGCTCGTGAGCAACAATAGCCAGGGCGTCATCATTGGCGGACAGTTCCCCGGCGAGGCAAATCTCTTCCAATTCCATACGGTCGGTGTCTACGTGGATCAATCCTCCGCCGTCACCGTCTATCACAACAACTTCGGAGGCGCCGCGGAGATCAGGCTGGCCGGCATCGTCCTGCGCAACAGCGCCAATTGCGTCATTGGACCAGGCAATCAGATCCTCAGCACCGATCCTTCCCTTACTGCCGTTGCCCAAGTGGGACCGCCGGCTGGCGGCATCGTTCTCGTCGGCGGCCAGCAGAACCGCGTCATCGGGAACTGGATTGAGTCGAACAATCCCTACGGCATCTATCTGCTGAATTCTTCCATGAACCAGATTGGAGAGCCACTCTTCGGCGCCGAGAACACCATTCTGCGCAGTATCGAGGATGGCCTGCGTGTTTCCGGTGCAAATTCCACCGGCAATGCCGTTCAAGGCAACTATATCGGCGCGCTGCCCTTTGCTCCGGCCAACAACCTGGGAAATGGTGGCGCGGGCGTCCG
>JACPGD010000482.1 GCA_016182645.1 Candidatus Hydrogenedentota bacterium
ACGTGCGGTATGGCAACCACAAAACGGCCGCCCCAATCGCGGATATGCCGCATCTGGTCCATGATCTCTTCCTGCAGGTTCCAAGGCAGGATGAACAAGTAATCCGGCCTGTCCTCGGCGACGTGTTCCGGCGCTCGGACCGGGACGTGGCTTCCCGGCAAGTAAAGTCCTTGCTTGTGTGGGCTGCGGTCCACGGTGTAGGGCAACAGGGCTGGGGTCACGCCGCAGTAGTTGAGCAGGGTGTTGCCTTTGGCGGGGGCGCCATAGCCCGCCACTTTCTGGCCATGCTCGCGCGCGTCCAACAGAAAGTCCAACACTTCCTGCCGGGTGTTTTCGACGCGCCCCGCGAAGCTCTCGTAATACGCAAAGGCGTCCAGGCCCGCCGCCAGTTCTTCCTCCCGCAGCGCCCGGGTGCGCGGCGTATCTTCTCGTTTTGCATCCCCATGGCAAGCGTATATTCGCAGAGAGCCGCCATGCGTCGACAACTGCTCAACGTCGAAAAGGCGCAGGCCGTGTTGTGCAAAGACACGCTCAACGACGAAAAACGCGAAGTAGCTGAAATGTTCGTGATAGATGGTGTCGAATTGATGCTCCTCGATCAAGCGATACAGGTGCGGGAATTCAAACGTCGCCACGCCATCAGGTTTAAGCGCGAGTTTCACCCCGGCCACGAATTCGTTCAGCGTGGGCACATGCGCCAGCACGTTGTTGCCAATAATCAGGTCCGCCTGCATCCTTTCTTCGTTCAAGGACGCGGCCGTCTCCTGCCCCCAGAAGGCCACGCGCGTGGGCACCCTTTTTTCACGCGCCGCCGCCGCCACATTGACCGCCGGTTCAATGCCGAGACAGGGAATGCCGCGCTCGACGAAATACTGGAGCAGGTAGCCGTCGTTGCTGGCGATTTCAATGACCTGGCTGGCGGCCCCAAGCTGGAGCCGTTCGCTGATCATGGCCACGTACTGGCGGGCATGCTCCAGCCAGGTGGTTGAAAAGGAAGAGAAGTAGGCATAGTCGGAGAAGATGTCCTGCGAGGTCGCCACCGGGGTAATCTGTGTGAGATGGCACTCCTCACACCAATACAGATCGAGTGGATAGACCGGTTCCGGCCGGGTCAATTGCGCCGCCGTCAGATAGGAGTTTGCCAGCGGCTGTTGGCCGAGGGAGAGCACCAGGCGCTGCCGCGTGGACCCACAAAACAGGCAAGCGTGACTCAATTTTGCCTCCAGAAGAGAGCGTCATCAATCTTTCCCGTTTCCTGGAGATGCCTGATTTGCCGCAGGCGCGTGTAGAGGCGGCCCTGGAAGTCCTCTTCCTGCAGGCTGAGCTGCTTGAACGCTTCCAGAAACTCTGTAATCGCTTGATCGACGGTGTAGTCCGCATGATGGAACCCAGGCAACTTCGTTTCGATCTTGGTGAAGTCCACGTTATAGGTCCGGTTGTCGCTGTCGCTATTGCCGAACGTTACCTCACAATGGGGCATCTGCGCCTGGACCTTGTAGGCGATCTCGCGAATCTGCACGTTGTTCTCCGTCGATCCAACGTTGAAGGCCTGATTGTGCACGGCCTCGCGCGGCGCTTCGAGCGCGCATACAAACGCCTTGCTGATGTCTTTCACGTGCACCAGCGGGCGCCAGGGGGTACCGTCGCTCGATAACTGGATTTTGCCGGTCGTCCAGGCCCAGCCGCAAAGGTTGTTCACGACGATATCGAAGCGGAGCCGCGGCGACACGCCAAACGCGGTGGCATTGCGCAGGGAAGTGGGGGAGAAGCGGTCGTCCGCCATCGCTTTCAGTGCATTCTCGAAATCAATTTTTGAGCGCGCGTACGGTGTCTGCGGATTGGCCGGCGCCTCCTCCGTCAGCCCTTTGCTGGCGCCCTGCCCATAGAGGCTGCAAGACGACGCAAAGAGAAACCGCGGCACCCCGGCCTCTTTGGCCAGTTCCGCCAGGCGGATTGAACCCTTGGTATTGATCTCCTCGGTGATGCCCGGCGCAAGGTTGCCGAGCGGGTCATTGCTCAAGGCGGCCAGGTGCAGCACCGCGTCAAACCCCTGCAAGTCTTCGCGCTCCACCAGGCGGATGTCTTTCTGGATCAGCGGAATGGGGCGCGGCGGCGCGCCAAAGTTGCACTCGTTGAAAAAGCCCGTGTCCAAGCCCACCACGTCGTGGCCGTTCAGCCGCAGGTGTTCCCGAAGCACGGCCCCAATGTATCCTTCGCTGCCCGTCACTAATACGCGCACATTAGTTCTCCCAGAGTTTCCAGGGGGCATGGCCAGAGCCCCACATCTTGTTCAGGGCTTCCGCATCGCGCAGGTGATCCATGCAATGCCAGAAGTCGTGGTGCCGCCGCATCATCACTTCGCCCTTGTCCGACAACTCTTCCAGCGGCCCATATTCAAAATCCTGGTCGTCGCGATCCTCCAGATACTGGAAGATCTTCCGGTCGACCACGTAGTACCCGCCATTAATCATCGCCGCGCGGCTCGGGTCTTTTTCCCGGAAATTGACGGCGCCATCCGGCCGCGCCGTGATCTCACCGAAGCGCATGCTCGGGATGACCCCGGTGAGCGTGACCAGCTTACCGTGGGAGTGGTGGTACGCGATGAGTTGGTTCAGATCAAGGTTACAGACCCCATCGCCGTAGGTCATCAGGAAGTGCGTGTCCTCTTGCGGGACGTACTTCTCGATGCGCTTGATCCGCGCGCCTTTCAGTGCACTGAGTCCGGTGTCTACAAGTGTTACCCGCCAATCATCGATGCGCTTGGTTTCGTGGACTTCCACCTCGCGATGGCCCTTTCCCAGGGTAATCGTAAAGTCCTGATTAAAAAGCTGATAATTGATGAAGTATTCCCGGATCATTTCGCCCTTGTAGCCGAGGGCGAGGACAAAGTCCCGGAATCCGAAGTGGGCATAGTGTTTCATAATATGCCAGAGGATTGGCTTTTCGCCGATCATGACCATGGGCTTGGGCCGGAACTCGGTCTCTTCTTTCATGCGCGAGCCCACGCCGCCGCAGAGAATCACCACTTTCATAGGCTGATCTCACCTCCTGGCCTGTACTGCCTGCACGCCAAGTCTTTCAAGCGGACTCCCCTGAAATCAACTGTTACCCGGCGAAAGTTGCTGGCGCACGGTGTGCCAGTGATACCCCGCCCAGCTCAGTATGCCGGTGAACTTGGCGCCATCCTCAAAAAAATGCGGCTGCGGGAGAGAAACGGGAAGCAGGTCCACCGACAATGAACCCGCAAGAAACAGGAAGGCCAAACCCAGCAGCAGGAAATCCGAACGGAGCACATCGGCGGAGAAAACCAGGAGATGGGTGGCAAGCGCCAGTGCGTAGGCGCCAAAGAGCACCTTCTCGTCTAACCCGAACCACTGGGACAAGACGCGCTCGTGCAAGAGAAAGAGGTCGTCCGCCAGCAGCAGCAATGAAATAAGTCCTGCACTCCCCAGATAGCGCGGGCTGTACCGGGGCGTCACGTTGGCGCGCGATATCCACCAGCCCAGGAGGCAGGCCGTCACAACGCTGGCCCACAGCAGCACGCCCAGGTTGGAAACGAAGCCCGTAAATAAGGGCAGCTTTAACTCTCCCAAAGCGTGAATGCCCATCTCCGGGTGCTGCTGAATCTTCAGCAGTTCCGTCTCGACCACGGCCAGAGGGTCCCGCGTGAGCAGCGAGACGTCGTTTCTCGTGAAGAACCAATAGCCAAACAAGAGCAGTAGCACGGCCAAGGTTGGGACGTAAAGGAGGCAGAGCAGCGGCATCAGGCGCCGCCATTGGCTTGCCAAAGCATGGGGGGTGAATGGCTGGGGTGTGGACACCAGTCTTTGCTTCATTCGAACACGATTTTGCCGGGGAATCGTGTGGAGCGCGCACGGGCAAGGCGCCAATCATCGGGCAAGAGCAGTTTAGCGTGGGTGCTCGAACCGTTGTCCGGGGGTGTCGCTATCGGATTTGCCCCCGCGGTATCCTCCGCGGCGGCGGTGACTGGAGAAGGCACTGGCGCTTGGGGCTTCCTGCCGCGGCCGCGCCGCCCCTTTCTCGTGTTCTTGGCCCCGCCGTTGGCTGGCACTTCCTCCTGGAGCAAGGCACTGAGCGGCTCCCCCAAGAGAGTCCCCGCTTCGGGCAGAGCAAGTGCGGTCTCTCCTGTCTCGGGCTGCCTCCCACCAAGGACCCCGAGCAAGCGCGCCGCCAATTCGGCCGCCTGAAGCTGCACCTCGTCAGTCGCACCATTGAGCATCTTGTCCAGCACGACACTCTTCACGAGTTCCGGACTCAGTACACCGTCGTCAATAGGCCGCCCCTCATAGTGGTGCGCGGAATGGGTCGTGCGCTGCAAAGCCTCGAGGCACTGGTCGCGCGCGGTTTCGACGTGCTCATTGCCAGGAAAATGCTGCAACAGCGTGTTCAACAGCGTGAGCGCCTCCGCGTAACGGCGCCCGTTGTAGAGGTCCACCGCGGTGGCGAAGTTGCGCCACGCCTCTTCGCGGTGGTTGTCTTCCTGGCGCACTTCACGCCGGCGCACCGCCAGCATCCGCCCGCCGGTTTCTCGCCGGCGTGGGCGATAGGGCTGGGTGTTGTCGCGCGTGATTTCAATCTGCTGCCCGCAGCCTGGGCACAGGCCAGAACGGCCCAGGGCGGATTCCGGCACCACCATCTCCTGCCCGCACGCACACACGAGGCTCAGCTTGTCCATCCTCGCGGTGTCCGGGTGGTTCATGACCTCTTGTCTCATGTCAGGATCCCATGAACTTGAGGAGAGAGTCTACCATCACGGTTTTCCCCGCTTTGTCTTTCTTCTCCGCCGCCACGGCGGGCAGACTGATCCTCTTGCTCAAATCTTCCACCGAAGCCGCCACGACGGGCGCCTCGGGCGCCGCGCTCATCCCGCCCCAGGCTTGGAGCGCCTCCAGCATCGACCGGCCTCGCTGCGGCGCCGCGATGGGTCGCATCGGGAGGCGCGTCACGCGCGCGGCCTCTTGCAACGGTTTGGCCGGGGGAGCGGGGGGCTTATAGGCCGGTTCGGGTTCAGCCACGGCTTCTTCGGGTTCCGCGGCCGCTTCCGCCGGCTTTTCTCCGACTACCGGTGCCGGTTCCGTGACTTCAATTTCCGCCTCGACGGGCGCGGGGGCTTCTTCGACTTCCGGCACCGCCTCCGGCGTTACCTCGGCAACTTCCACTTCCGCCTCGGTGGGCGCAGGGGTTACCTCGACTTCTGGCTCCGCCTCCGGCGCGGCTTCGGCAACTTCGATTTCCGCCTCGATTGGTTCAGGGGCCGGCTCGACTTCCGGTTCTGCCTCCGGCGTTACCTCGGCAACTTCGATTTCCGCCTCGATGGGCGCAGGGGCCGGCTCGACTTCCGGTTCCACCTCCGGCGCGACCTCGACAACCTCCGCTTCCGCCTCGATGGGCGCGGGGGCTACTTCGACTTCTGGCTCCGCCTCCGGCGCGGCTTCGGCCACCTCGAATTCGGCCTCAATGGGCGCGGGGACTTCTTCGACTTCCGGTTCCGCCTCCGGCGCGAGCTCGGCAACCTCGATTTCGGCCTCGATGGGCGCAGGGGCTTGCTCGACTTCCGGTTCCGCCTCCTCGGCGGCCTCGGCGACCTCGATTTCGGCCTCAATGGGCGCGGGGGCTTCTTCGACTTCCGGCTCCGCTTCGGCAGCGACCTCGGCAAGCTCGATTTCCGCCTCGATGGGCGCAGGGGCTGCTTCGACTTCCGGTTCCGCCTCCGGCGCGGCCTCGGC
>JACPGD010000491.1 GCA_016182645.1 Candidatus Hydrogenedentota bacterium
GCGGAGAAAGTTACCCCGCCGGGCCAACCGATTGATCCAGTCAAAGTTCTGGCGCACTTGAAGGCGGACACGCCGCAGGAGAATCCACTCGCCTTCCTCAACACTCGGCTCGCCTACTTCATCGTCTTCATGATGCTCTTTCTCATGCTTGTCGCGGTTGGCCCCCTAGTCTACTGGCACTTCTTCGGCCTGCGCCTGCCGTGATGGAAAGCATAAGAGCTGGCAGTCTGGTAAAGCGTACCAGACCACCCGCCCAGAAAGGAGCCACTTCATCACCTGGGACGACACTCTCAAGCTTGATTGCTTGAGGGTGCCACGCCCGTTTCCTTAGCTCTTTGTTCTCAGTTTCGCGTCAAACCAGTCGGCCATCTTCGCCACTTCCTGGTCAATCGTCGGCCAGGGATGTGCGCCGCCGGGCACGACCGTGAACGTCACTTCATTGCCCTGCTCCTTGAGCGCCGCGACCAGGACTTCGGATTGTTGCAGCGGCACCATCGGGTCGGCGTCGCCATGGAAGATAAGGAAGGGCGGGGTCTTTCCCTTGACCTGGTAGCGCGGCGATATCTCCTTGGCCCGCGCTTCGATTTCTTCCGGAGTGTGCCCATTCACACCGCCCTTGAAATACAGGTCGCCCAGGCGCGCCGCCACATTGGTGTTGCCGTTCCAGTTCAGGAAATCCGTGGGCGGGAAGAAGATTCCGGCGGCCTGCACGTCCGTGCTCTGTTGCAGCAGGGGATCGGAGGCGCTCGGATCTCCAGGCTCTGGTGTCAGAGCCACGAGCGTCGCAAGATGCCCTCCCGCTGACGGTCCCGTCAGTCCCAAGCGCTTCGGGTCGATGCCATAATCCGCCGCGTGCGCCTTGATATAACGAATGGCGGTTTTGACGTGTCCCACCATTTCGAGGGCGGTGTACATTCCGCGGGTACCGGGCCGCACCGCAAAGACGGTGTAGCCATGCTTGGTGAAAATGTCATAAAACTGCGCTTTCTTGTGGTCTTCGATCTTTCCCCGGTCGGCGTGCCAGGCGCCGCTGGCCACGTCGACAATCGCCAGGCCGTGACCCGGCAACGCCGGATCCTTGGCCTTCGGCGTAAAGATGTCCATGTAAAAGTCCTGCCCGTCAATCGTGGCATACACGTGATCCTGCACCTGGTCATAAGGCACTTCCTGTGCCCACGCCACAGGAACCAGCAACAACGCCAAGATGCACCAATTACGTTTCATGACCGGTAGATCCTCCAAAGTAGTCAACCCAAGCCTCATTATTCTTTGACCGGAAAGATTGGCATTTTGTTTCAGCGATCCTGGCTCAAGCGTGCAAGCTCGCCCGCAGCCGCCGCATGCCTTCTTCGATGGAAACACTGGGAGTGTAGCCAAGATCGTGACGAGCCGCACTAATATCGAACCAATGGGCGGTGCTCAATTCTTTCGCAACGAAGCGCGTCATGATGGGTTCTTCGGTCCTTCCAAGCACCTTGTCCGCGGCTTCCAGGACTGCCCCTGCGGCATACGCAACCGGTGTGGCGACGGACTTGGTGATGGCGGGCAGATCCGCCGCAGCGAGGACTTCGTTGACTAGATCCCGGATCGGATCGAGATAAAGTACGCCCTCCCGGCGCACGGCGTCCCCGGCATCAGCCGTTCCGCGGCGCAGAGGTTGGCAATCGCCGCATTGTCGATGTAAGTCGAATCGACCAGATTCTCACCTGGCCCGACCAGCTTGAGTTTGCCTGCGCGTGCCCGGTCCAGAATGCGCGGCACGAGGTGGTTGTCACCCGGTCCCCAGATGAGGTGGGGGCGCAATGCAACCGTCCCTAGGGTGGGACTATTGGCGGCGAGTACCATCTGTTCCGCCTCGGCTTTCGTTTGGGCGTAGTAACAGAGGTACCGCTCCGCATAGGGTTCGGATTCATCCACCCCGTTTTCATCGTGGCCCGCGAACGTGACACTGGGCGTGCTGGTGTACACGAGTCGCGGGACACCATGGGCAAGGCACGCATCAAGGACGTTCCGCGTACCCAGGACGTTGGTGCGGCTGTAGTCGTCATACGCGCCCCAGACGCCGGCCTTCGCCGCAACGTGAAAAACCACCTCGCACCCTTTCGCCGCGTGCAGGACATGATTGGCATTGGCCAGGTCGCCGCACTGCTGCTCAACGCCCGACGCATCGAGCGCCTCCGAGCGCGTCCGCTGCACGCTCCGCACTGCGTCGCCCCGCTCCCGCAGCATCCAGCAGATCGCCCCGCCCAGAAACCCGCCTCCACCAGTAACGAGCACCTTCATGTCCGTGTTCGTCCGTGTTCGTCCGTGCTCATGGGCGATCCTCCACAAGTGCCGCGGCGTGGAAGCGGTGGATGGGGGCGGGGAGGGGACTGTCCGCGCCTTTGATGCTCTTCCAGAGGATCTCGTTCAGCGCCATCATCGGCGCGAGGTCGTAAAGGCTGAAGTCCATCTTGAGCGATTCCTCCGCGCCCCAGGCGGTCTGGGTATTCATTTCGTGGATATCAATGGTGGGTTCCAAATGCGTATAGGATGTAAGATCCGGCTGTGCGCCCAACGTGTTGTACATCGGCGTGGCTGCGGCGTCGTATTGGCTCAGAGGCTGCAGCCCCAACAGCAACTCGATGGTTCGAAGGATGGAAGAAGTCGTATAGAGCGTGCTGTCGACCGTGCCCCGCTTGGTATACGGGCTGATGACCAGGCTGATCGTTCGCCGCGCGTCGACGTGGTCGGATCCATTCTGCGCATCGTCTTCAATCGTGAAGATCGCGATTTCCGGCCAATACCGGCTGTGCGTAATGCGTTCAACGATGAGCCCGAGGGCGTAATCATTGCTGCCCACGCAGGCACGCGGCGTCGGCTCGCCGGGGCGCGTTCCCTTGGTGTGGTCCTCCGGCAACGCCATCACAATAAAATTCGGCAGACGCTTCTCCGGATCGACGCTGTCATAATTTGCCTCATATTCATCAAACTCCTTCATGAACGCCGCCGCATTCTCGTAATCGCGTGAGCCCCAGGAGTAGTAGTTGGGCGCAACGTGTCCGCCGAGCGCGCCCAATCGCGGATTCACCGGCCCCATCGGCCCGTCGTCGCTCACGCGTTCCGCAAATTCACCGTAGGTCCGGTAGGTCAGCCCCTTGCGCGCGCACTGGTCCCAAAGATAGCCGGAAGCGGGCAGGATGGCCGGGGATTGGGGCGAAGCACTGTGCCCGCCGTAGCCTGCTGGCCAGAGCTTTTCCGTGTAATCAGTGGCGTAGGCCGCGTTCGACCACTGGTGTCCGTCCACGCTCACTTCGGCATCGCAGAAGATGTTGTCGAGCAGCGCGAACTGCTCGGCGAGTGCGTGGTGGTTCGGCGAAACGTCACGCCCAAACAGCGTCAACGCTGGATCGCCGTTGCCTTGCGGTAAATCGCCGAAGACCTGATCGTAGGTGCGGTTTTCTTTGATGATATACAGCACATGCTTGATCGGCGAGCCCACCCCCACCGCCGCGGGCACCACGGAAGGCCCGGGCGACGGCCGCGCCGCCGCGAGCAGGTCATCGTTGTAGGGGCAGTTCGCGTATGCCTGTTGCGTCAATTCACGCAATTTGGTGCGATTCTTCGGTACATCCAGAATCGTAATCGCGCCTTCTTGCAGCGATTTGACGGTGCCTTCCACCTCGCCGGGCTGTTTGTTCGGCCGCGCCGGCCCGTGCGGCGATGCGTAGGAGGCGACGCCTTTCCCATTGCCGATGTAGAGTTTCCCTCCGCCATTCCCCACGGCAACAGACGAGGGGTACCAGCCCGCGGGAATGAACCCGAGCACCGCGCTTTCGCCCACTTCCTCGATGTCCACCACGCACACGTTGTAATTGTCGGCATTAGCAACGTAGAGCGTTTCTTCATCAGGATCGACCGCGAGCGCATTGGGCGTCGAACCTTCCGGCGCATTGGGATACATGGAGGTCACGATGGTCTCCACGACGCGTCGCTTCTGAATATCCACGACGCGCACGGTGTTGTCATTCGCGCAACACACAAAAAGCCGGCCATCTTTCGTAAGCAACAGATCGGAGGGATTGTCTCCCACGTCGATCGTTGCCACCACACCCGCCGCGGCGGTGTCGATAACACTGACGGTGTCGCTGCCCCAATTCGAGCAATACAGCGTCGAACCGTCAGGGCTGAGCACCAAATCACACGGCGTCTCCTCGACCGCAATCGTCTGCCGCACCGCGCCGGTGGCCGTATCGAAGACGGTCACGTGGTTGACGGGCCGATTGGCGGCGTACAGCAACGGCTGCGAGGGATGCACGGCGAGCCCGGCCCAGTAGATCTCCTTGGGATCGATCTCCTCCTGCCAAGTGGCAATGGGCTGTTCACTCAGCCGTCCCTTCTCGTAGGAGAAAACATAGAGGGGGGCGCGGACGCCTTCCTCCTTGTTGTTTCCGCCAGAGACATACAGCCGCGTGCCGTCCGTGCTCCAGGCCAGGCCGAACCATGCCGACGGCAACGCGATGCGCTGCACCGCCTCGTCCGTTTCCGGATCGAGCACCACCAGTCCATGCGGGTTGTAGCCCCCATGCAGCGCCACCAGCGCTGCGCCGTCCGGTGCATTCACTATGTTCAGAAGCAGATCGTGGGTTTTCACCACGTTCCCCACCGGGGTAATACGCCAGCCATTCGGCAGGAGATACCCCTCGGGAATTGGCCCCGTCTGCTGTGCTGCCGCGGCAACAGACAAAAAACACACCGCCTTCACAAACGCGTGCATGGTATTCCTCCCGCCATCGGTCCTGTCTTTCTACAGCCGACAGTCTACAACCTACAGACTCACTTGTCCGCCGCCTTCAATTCTTCGACCGGCCAGGGCGACGGACGGTGCTCGTCCCTTCTCATCTTGTGCCAATAGTTCGTCTTGACCGCCAGGAACAGCGAGATCGCCTGCCGGATTCTGTCGCGCCGAGACATGCGAATGTAATGCAGATTCGGCAACAGCTCCGAATCGCGGATCGCC
>JACPGD010000485.1 GCA_016182645.1 Candidatus Hydrogenedentota bacterium
CGCCGAGACGGAGATGGGCGCCGCCGTGGCAGAGCCGCCAGCCAATGGTGATCTCATCGAACACGAGTAATGCCCCGCGCACGTGGGCGGCGTCGCGCACCACGTCGAGAAAATCCGGCCGCGGATCTTCATAGCGGCACGGTTCCATAATGACCGCTGCCAGTCGATCGCCGTGCTGCTCTAGCATTTGGCGCAACGCCTGATCATCGTTGTACGTGAAAGTCAGCGCGGTGCCGCGCAGGGCGTCGGGCACGCCACAGGGATCAAGCCCGGGGAGCAAGTGCCCGCGCAGGGCGTCGCTTTCGCCGAGGTTCGCCGCCAGATACCAGTCATGCCACCCGTGGTAGCCGCACACGGCGATCAGATCACGGCCCGTGGTGGCACGGGCGATGCGCACAGCCACCGCACACGCTTCACCGCCGCCGCGCGTGAAACGGACCTGTTCTGCCCAGGGGTGAATGGTGCAAAGCTGATCGGCGAGTTCGACTTCCTCCGGCGGGTTCAACGTGCAATAGCTGCCGCGCTGGATGCGCTCGGTGACGGCGCGCGTCACGTCGGGATCGGCGTAGCCCAGCAGGCATGCGCCCACCCCGTTGTGGCTCATGTCATAGAAGTGGTTGCCGTCGAGGTCCCAGATCTCGCAGCCGCGCGCCTCGCGAAAGTACGCAGGCCACTGCCGGGGAGCGAACATCTCGGGGCGCTTGCTGAGTAACTGCGTGCCGCCAGGGATGCGCTCCCGCGCATGCCTGTAGAGCGATTGTGTAATACCCCGCGCGTCCATGATTTGTCAGGCCAGCCCTTCCACTGTCGGCGGCCCTTACTCGCCAATCCGGGCGCCGAGGCCACCGCGAAAATGTATTCAAAGCTTCCCGCGCCCCCGAGCGTTGGACATTGTGACAGATACGCGCGCTTGTTTCGAGGCACGGGGAAATCCTTTCATGACAAGGAAACCGCGCATGGCGCCGGGTACGGCGTCATGCGCGGCAGAATCTGGCGGGAGTGAATTATTGAACGGAGAAAGTGGCTTTGGCGGAAATGCTGTTCTGGCCGGCCGTGACGCGCGTGTCCAGCGTATATATTCCCTGCATAATGTCGTTGGGCAAGCGGAATTCCTGCGAGCTGACATAGGTGCCGTCGTCGCGGGTGTCCGTCTTTGAAGCCAGATCGGACAGCAGCCGGTCGCCGCGCAAGAGCGTGCGGGTCTCGGTAACGCCGATGCCGGCGCCCGCGCCGAGGAGCGCATAGGTGAAATTGGCCTGCATCAGGTCTCCCGGACGGGCGACGGAGGGCAGGACTTCCGCGCTGATAAACTTCAGGACCAGTCCTTGCGACGGCTCATACCTCAGATCCTGCACGGTTTCTTCCCGGCTGCGCTGTTTGTGGACCTTGATGTCGTGCGCCACTAATCCCGCCAGACCGCCGACCACGGCGCCGATGGCCGCACCCTCGAGGGCATGACCGGACTGGTTGCCGATGACGGCGCCGGTGACGGCGCCCAAGCCGGCGCCGAGACCGCCGGCCTCTCCGTAGGTCTCACAGCCCGAGAGGGCGAGGGGTGCCGCAATCAGGCTGAAACAAAGCATCAGTGCAAGCATACGTTTCATTGGTAGATCCTTTCTTACTCGATACCACTACCAGAGTGACGGGTTTACGGTCAAGGATAGATCCTCTCCTCACACCCCACCTGTAGAACCATTTTACACGCAACCCGTCACACTTTTACACAATGGCTCTCGGGACGGTCATCCCACGTCCGCGGGCTGAGTATGGGCCCGTGGGCATGCGCGCCCACCAGATTGCGCAATACACGCAACAGCAATCAGCTAGTCAAGAAAGGCGTCCAGCAGCCGCACGGGCAAATACAGCGTATTAATCAGCAGGTTGATCACTTGCTGAATATAGCCCTGCAGCACATCGATCGCATCATTGAGTCCCTTTTCTTCGTACATGACCGTTTCTCCTGTTCTCCTGAACATTGGACGCCCGTCAGGGCAAAGCTATTCATTAACGCTGGACAAGGAATGCAATTCTCGTGCCTTGGCCGCGTGCCTTGTGCTATACCTCCCCTTGCTGGAAGCAGTGGAGGGGAGCGACGTCCCATGCGGTTTCGAAAGCTACTTCTCTTCTTGGCCTGTCTTTGCACCCTGGGCGCGGCCAGGGCACAGGTCGCCCAAGGCGGGGCGGATCTGGCGTTCGGGCGGGAGCAAAAGCTTGCCATCGAGTACATGCACTACCGGCCTGCACAATGGGAAAGTGAGCGCGTGCATGAATTTGAGAGTGAGTTTCCCAACCAGGGCGGGTTGGTGCACCTGTATTTCACCAACGTGAGCGACGGCCCCGTTCACCTGCGCTTCTGGCGCGTCAATGACCAGGATGAGTCTTACTGGGTGCTCAACCACCTGGTGGCCTGGGCGCGCAACTACAAAGGCACCTTGGCGCCGGGCGAAATGGGCGTGCTGGAACTCAATGCCCTGGACGGCGCCTTTGGCGAGGGGAAGCCCTTCGCCTTCGATTGGGTGGATGCCTCCTGGAAGCCCGTACTCCACTATGAGACGGCGCTCGCGAAGGATCCGGTCCAGATCACATTGCTGCGCGTCCTGCCGGGGCTGGAAACGCTCGAGATCCACGTTCGCAACATGGGGGACACACCGGTGCGCTGCGAATCCGTCGAGATTGTGGGGCACGCGGCCGAAACTGTCCAATGGCGAGGCGAAGACCTCCCTGTGGGCGGCCATGCCATAGCGCGGCTGCAGTTGCAGGGACCGTTGACGCCCGCCGCGCTGATCGTGTGCCGGCTGAAGATTCGCGAAGGCGAACAGGATCGCGCAATTCTGGCGCACCGGCGCGCCTTTGCCGACAGCTTTCCCATTGGAACATGGTCCGTGGGGCCTGACGAATACGCGCTGTTGCGCCGGCACCACATCGACACCATGGTCAAGGGTGGCAGCAAGTCCGATGCGTTTTTTGGGGGCAATGCCGCGCGCTACGGCTATCAGGCCATCGTTAGCACGGGACTGCCGGTCAACGTGGACATGGTGCGCGACTTGAGCGGGCACCCCGCCGTGAGTTGCTGGATGCTCCAGGACGAGCCGGACTGGGCGACGCCAAGCGAGGTGATGTTGTTTGCGGACGAAACCGTGCGGCAGGCCGACCAGACGCGCCCGACGTTCATCACGTTGTGCCGGAACTCCAAGTTCTTCGAGTACGCCCCGATTGCCGACATCCCCTGCATGGACCACTACGCGGTCACCGCACCTTCCAGCAGCAAGTGGCCGCAACCCTACGGGACTTATCTTGAAGAAACTGGCCATTATACGAGCGACCTGAAACGCGCTTCAGAACCGAAGCCGATCTGGATCTGGTCGCAGGCGATTGCCACGTGGGAGGAGCGGCCAAGGCGGCCCGTACCCACTCCCGAGGAACTGGCGGTGCAGCTACTGCTGAACCTTGGGCGAGGCGCGAAGGGCATCCTCTGGTTCAACTACGAGCAGAACGTCGCAGAGCGGTATCCGGACGTTCTCGCGTCGATGCAGGGCTGGGGAAGGGTGATGCGGCTGTTGCGCAACGAATTCCTGAGTGCGGAACCGGTGCAGCTTTCGGTATCGGCGCCGGACAAAGTTGACGTGGCGCCGCTGCTAAACTGGGACAAACTGATTCTCTGCGTCACCAACCTCAATTATGAGATTCATCCAGAGGCTTACCCGTTCAAGCAATTCGAGAGCGTCCGCATCCAAATCGGTCTGCCCGCCTGGATCACCCCCGCGGCGGCGCTGGCAGTGGGCCCGGAGGGTGTTCACGAAGTGAAGCTTAAGACCATGAAGGGCGTCGCCCAGATCGACGCGGGCGAACTGCTGGCGGGCAAAATTATTGTGCTGGCAAATGCCGCGGAAACCACTGCGGACATGTCCGTGCTTTTCAACGAGATTCGGGCGGAAGAAACAGCCGAGTAATGTTGCTTCGCTCGATTGCGGCGCTCAGTAGACTTTGACTCCTCCCCGCCGCTTCCGTATAATAGACTCTTCCTGCGGCGTTCCTGCCGTGGGCCTCGCGCGTTGGGGCTGTAGCTCAGTTGGGAGAGCGCATGACTGGCAGTCATGAGGTCAGGAGTTCGATCCTCCTCAGCTCCACCATTCTTTTCTTTTC
>JACPGD010000507.1 GCA_016182645.1 Candidatus Hydrogenedentota bacterium
GCGCCCGGCGCGGGCGGCGCTTTTCCACACGGGCTCAGGATTGGAGATAACCGTCCTGCTTGATCGCTGCCTGGACATCGCCGCGGCCTCGTTTCAAGGCAGGGCCATGGGCTGGCGCTCCACCACGGGAGACGTTGCGCCCCACTACTTTGAGCCCGAAGGCATCCGCTGGCTGCGCAGCTACTTTGGCGGATTGGTGACTACCTGCGGCCTCACGCATGTCGGCGCGCCCCGCCCGGAGAGCGCGTTATTGGGCAATGGCTTGCATGGGCGCATCGGGCATACGCCCGCGCGCAACGTCCACGTCACCCAGGAATGGGAAGGTGATCGGTACGTCCTGAGCGTCTCGGGCGAGATGCGCGAGACCATGGTCTTCGGCGAAAACCTCCGCTTACGGCGTACCGTCAGCACGGCATTGGGGGAGCACCGCTTCTGGATAACGGACGTATTGACCAATGACGGCTTTTCGCCCACGCCCTTTATGTTGCTCTACCACTGCAACATCGGCTGGCCCGCGCTCGACAAAGGTTCCCGCATCCTCGCCCCCGCCCGCCAAGTCGCCCCGCGCGACGCAGAGGCCCAAAAGGGAAAGGAACACTGGGCGTTGATGGACGGCCCGACCCACGGCTACCGCGAAAAGGTCTATTACCACGACATGCAGGCAGATAAAGACGGGATGGTCACCGTGGCCCTCGTTAACGACGGCTTCGCACGGGATGCGGGTTTCGGGGTCTATGTGAAATACGCGCAGGACACGCTGCCGCGCTTCGTCCAATGGAAACAGATGGGCGAGCAAGACTACGTCCTCGGGTTCGAGCCCTGCACCTGCGGCGTCGAGGGACGGCAGGTGGACGAAGAACTCGGGCTGATGCACGTGCTCGATCCAGGAGAAAGCCGGACATTCCGCCTCGAATTCGGCGCTATCACCACGCAGAAAGAAGTGGATGCCCTAGAGAAAGCCTGCGCGAAAGTGAAGCCGCGGATTGTCGACAGCTACAAGGAGTTTGTGACAAAACCGCGGTGAACCTAAGAACAGCAGTCCAATCGCAGATGACGCCGATGTGCGCAGATGAAAATGGCAGTATCATCTTGAAAACGCATGAATCGATGCGATTATTTGTGGATCGGAATTCAATCCATTGCTCCACCGAGATGGTTTCACCCTACCGGACAAGAAAGTCCAGGCACATCTGCGAATATCTGTGTAATCTGCGATTCAAATGCTTCTTCTGGGGATCCCTCCACCTTACACTTAGCACCTATAACCTCCACGGTGCGCGGTAGGGCGGATTGATAAGCGCGTTCGCTTCGTCATCGTTCGTGATGCGCAGCGCGGCGCCATCCCACGCGAGCCTCCGGTCCTTTCTGCGGATCGCCAGCACGCCTAGCAGCGCCATCTCCGTGAGCGGGCCGCCGTATTCGAAACTGGAGCTGGCGGGGTGGCCGTCCTTGCAGGCGCGAACCCAGTCCTTTTCGTGCGCGCCATCCTGCTGCGCGACCCGCGGCACGCTTTGCGGAGGCTGCTGATAGCTCTCGCGCAGCGATTTCGGATAGAGCTGCACGCCGGACGCGCCGTGCGAACCATGCATGATGCAGCCGTGCTCGCCGATAAAAATCGCGCCGTTGGTGCCGATGTCTTCGCCTTCCAGGCATTCCGGAATGGGCGGCTTGAGCCGGCCGTCGAACCAAGTCAGCTTCACTGGCGGCATGGCGCCCCGCGCGGGGAATCCATAGCGCACAATCGAGGCCCGCGGGTAAGTCTCATCCTTCTCGCCCGCCCGATAATGCGTGGATGTGGCTTGGACACTGGTGGGCTGGCCGAGATTCAAGGTCCAGAACGCCGGATCGAGGATGTGGCAGCCCATGTCGCCGAGCGCGCCCGTGCCAAAGTCATAGAACCCGCGCCACGACAGCGGATGATAGACCGGATGATAGGGGCGTTCCGGCGCCGGGCCTAGCCACAGGTCCCAGTGCAGCGTTTCCGGCACGGGTGGCGTCTCCGAAGGGCGCGCCATGATCGGAAAGTCGGACCACGGGTCGCCGCCCACGGGCCGATCGCTCCAGGCGTATACTTCGCGGACTGGCCCAATCGCATCGTCCTGAATCCATTCGTAGAGCCGCCGGATGTGCTCCGAAGAATGGCCTTGATTGCCCATCTGCGTCTGCACGCCCGCCGCGCGCGCGGCCTCGGTGATTTGGCGCACTTCGTGCAAATTGTGCGCGAGCGGTTTCTGGCAGTACACGTGCTTGCCGAGGCGGATCGCCGCCGTTGCAATCACCGCATGCGTGTGATCCGGCGTCGCGATGATCACCGCGTCGATGTTCTTGTCTTCCTTCGCGAACAGGTCGCGGAAGTCCGTGTAGCGCTTCGCCTGTGGATACAAATCTGCAATCTTCCCCGCGTGCCCCCAGTCCACGTCGCACAGCGCCACAATGTTCTCTTCGGCGCACGCCGCCACGTTGTTCCTGCCCATCCCCCCCACGCCCACCGCGGCAATGTTCAGCTTCTCATTGGGGGAATACTTCCCCGGCACCACGCGTGCAGTGTTTACGCGCGGCGCGTCCGCGGCAGTCGTGCTGGTTGTGGCACAGCCTGAGGCAATGGCCGTGGTAGTGGACGCGAGAAAGGCCCTGCGTGAAAGGTGACTCATGTTCATGTGGGAATCTCCAGCCTGTGCGTCGCGAGAGCACCATGGATGTTAGAAATTGTCGAAGCGTAACTATGACAAAGAACATGGGCGTGATGCACCTTGGATGCGCGGGCCTCGCTATCGGGCGTTTGCGCGAACGGGGTGGATGATCTGCCCAAGAAGAAGTCCATGTCGCGTTGGCTTCGGTTGGGCCACCTACCTCATCCACGACGGCTCCCTCCACCGCTGCCTGTTTCGATCGCATTTGGCACTTCTTCGCCGCTCTCACGAGAGCAGCATTTCTTGTGGCCATGGGCACGCCTGAACGCATGGCGAAATCAAGATAAGAGGCGCCCTAGGTGGAGAGTTGGATTTCCCGCGCCAAGGCCATGATTTCCCCGAACATTCTCTCCGCGCTCTCCGGCTCCTCCTGCCTCAGCTCCAAGATCAGTGCGAAAAAAATGCCGGCTTGTGCGTGGTATATTGGAAGACATTCCGCGGCGGGGATCGAATCCTGATGCAAATGCACGAAATTGAGCAAGTTCGCCGTGTCTATGAAATTGGTAAGAACGATTACTTGGTCTATGCAGCTTCTCTTACTCATGACCTGGCATCGGCGGAAGACGTTGTACACGCAGTCTTTGAGCGGCTGCTGCGAAAACAGCGCCTGCCGCGCGAGTGCCGGCCCTACGTCTTTCGCGCCATCCGCAATGCGGCCTTGGACGCGCGGCGGAGGAACAAGGTCAGAGAAGATGGAGCGCTGCCACTTGCGCCGCCGAACGAGGCCGCCAATCCCCTCCTCCAATTGCAGGTGAGAGAAGCGCTGGCCGTCTTGGAAGAGGACGAGCGGGAGGTAATTGTCTTGAAACTGTACACGGGACTGTCGTTCAAAGAGATTGCCGAGGTTCGTGGAGTACCCCAGTCCACCGCTTCTTCCTGGTACTACCGCGCCTTGGAGAAGCTACGGCCATTGCTTGGCGGAGAATAGACCATGAAAAGAATCGAGGAGAAGCTCCGGGCCACCACGCGAATTCAGGCCACCGAAAACCTTGACAGGCGCATGGAAAGCCTGTTCGTGGCCGCGGCCGATGAGAAGAGGACGCTTCACCTGTTGTCGCTTTGGCCATGCGCGGCACTTTGCGCCGTTTGCCTCGTCGCGGGCTTTGTTGCGCGCGGTGTGGTCTCGACGCCCACAACCGGAGCCAAGTTGCCCCCGGTCCACGTATACATCATACAGCCGCAGCAGCCGGCCGTGCCGGTGTTTCAACGTGTGAAGCAAGACAACTCGGTGTTGCCACCCCCTGAAGCCATTGTAAGCATCAAGGTACTTCCACTTTCCGGAAACGACAACAACGCGGACCGGAGAGAGGGTAGCGCGTGACAAGGATCGGAAGACGAGGGGATGGATGCCCCGACTGCGTTGACAACAAGTTCTGGGGAGAAAGCACATGATACGGCATGGAATTACCAGAAAATCCGGTCCGGAACCGCTTCGATTCTTCGTCCTGGGGAAACGAGCAGATACAAAGCGACGCGTTTTAAAATGGCTTTTGTATGGCGCCTTCATCCCCATTTTAACTGCTTCAGCCAGCGCAGACCAGGCCCCCGCACAGTTCGACATCCAAATGGTGCTCTGCGAAGTCGCTCCTTCGGCAAGCGTCCCCTGGGATTCCGCGTCTGAATGGAAAGGCCCCTTTGATGCTTCAGGTAAAAGGAAGCTTGGCAAGTATGAAATTACTGGCAAAGACGACAGACTTCTGTGGGATGGCAAAGAGACTCCCAGCGCCCCCGACATCAAAATCCTGTCAAGCCCAAGGATATCGACCCTGGAAGGCCAGGAGGTGATTATTGAGAATGTCACCAGGATGCCTGTGGCCTATTTTGCGCCTGCCGGGCCGGAACACCCCGGCTTGTACGCGCACAAAGTGGACTTTGAAGACATCGGGACGGCCATCAAAATCACCGTGCAAAGCATGGAGAAGCCAGATGAAGTTCGGGTCGAGCTGACGTGCACCGTCACCAGCCTGCCGGAAGACTCAGAGAAGATAGAACGGCAGAAACTCGACGGGGTAGCATTCGACGTGGGACGTGTTGTGATAGACAAGGCAGAGGCCACGGGGGTACTGAAAACTCCGTGCGGCACCTGGACCGTTTTCCCGCTGCCAAATAACCGTTCGCTTCTGTTCTTTCGAGTTCAACCGGCGGTCCAGGAGTGCAAGTCCTGAGACAAGGGGGCGTCCACGCTTTGGGGTCCTTTCGGTGCGGAGCATGAAAAGAAGCCCCCGGTTTGGACTGGGGGCTTCATTAGTCAACTGTAGAGATTGCGCGAATACTACTTCTTTGCTTTCTTCGCCGCCTTCTTCGCTTTCGCCTTGGCCTTCACTTTCCCGTTGCTGCTCTTGGCGCGTGGGTTTTCGAGCGCGGCCTGGGCCGCGGCCAGGCGCGCGATCGGCACCCGGAACGGGCTGCAACTCACGTAGTTCAGGCCGACGCGGTGGCAGAACTTGACCGAGTTCGGATCGCCGCCGTGCTCACCGCAAATGCCGACTTTCAGGTCTTTGCGCGTGCCGCGGCCACGGTCCACACCCATCTTCACCAACTGCCCGACACCGTCCTGATCCAGGGTCTGGAATGGATCGGCGGGCAGGATGTCGCGCTGGAGGTAAAGCGGCAGGAAGCCGCCGATGTCATCGCGCGAGAAACCAAAGCCCATCTGCGTGAGGTCGTTCGTGCCGAAGCTGAAAAACTCGGCCGTCTCGGCGATCTTGTCCGCCACGACACACGCGCGCGGAATTTCGATCATCGTTCCGACCATATAAGCGAACTTCACCTTCTGCTCTTTCTGGACTTCAGCGGCCATGCGGCGGACGATGGCTTCCTGATGCTTCAGCTCGTTCGGGTGGCCGACGAGCGGGATCATCACTTCGGGCAGGACCTTGATCTTCTTCTTGGTCAGTTCGGCGGCCGCCTCGAAGATGGCGCGCGCCTGCATCTCGGTGATTTCAGGATACGCGATGCCCAGGCGGCAACCGCGGTGACCCAACATCGGGTTGAGTTCATGCAGGGTCTTGATGCGGCCCTTGACGGCATCGGCACTGACACCAGCGACCTGCGCCAATTCCGCGATCTGCTTGTCATTCATCTCGCCGACGAACTCGTGCAGGGGCGGGTCGAGCAGGCGCACCGTCACCGGTTTGCCGGCCATCGACTTGAAGATACCGATGAAGTCGGCGCGCTGGAAAGGCAGCAGCTTCATCACGGCCTTGCGCCGCGCGGCTTCGTCTTCCGCGATAATCATCTCGCGCATGTGAATGATGCGCTCGGGCGCGAAGAACATGTGCTCGGTACGCGCGAGGCCGATGCCTTCCGCGCCGAACTTGATCGCCTGATCGGCGTCCGCGGGACTTTCGGCGTTGGTGCGCACATTGATTTGGCGCGTGGCGTCCGCCCATTCCATCAGCTTGCGGTACCACTTGTTGCGGTCGGGTTCCGCAGGCAGGACGTCCAGCTTATCGGCATAAACAATACCGCGCGAGCCGTTCATGGAGACCCAGGCGCCTTCCTTATAGACCTTGCCATTCACGCTGAGCGTCTTGCCGCGCGCGTCGATCTGGAGGGCACTGCAACCGACGATGCAGCACTTGCCCCAGCCGCGCGCGACGAGTGCCGCGTGGCTGGTCATGCCGCCCTTGGCGGTAAGAATGGCCTTGGCGGCGTGCATGCCATGCACGTCTTCAGGCGAAGTTTCGTTACGTACGAGAATCACCGGTTCGCCGCGCTTCGCCCAGGTTTCGGCGTCATCCGCGGTGAACACGATCTTACCCACGGCGCCGCCCGGACCGGCCGGAAGGCCCTTCGCGATCTGGGCAGCCTTCAATTCTTCCTTCGGGTCCAGCATCGGGTGAAGCAGTTCGTCAAGCTGTTCCGGCTTCACGCGCTGGAGAGCCAGGTCCTTCTTGATCAGGCCTTCTTCGACCATGTCCACGGCCATCTGCACGGCCGCCACGCCGGTGCGCTTGCCGTTGCGCGTCTGCAACATCCACAGGCGGCCTTTCTCGATGGTGAACTCGATGTCCTGCATGTCGTGGTAGTGCTTCTCGAGCTTCTTGCGGATCGCATCGAGGTCTTTGTACGTCTTTGGCATCGCTTCTTCGAGCGACTTGACGGCTTTCTGATCTTCGGTCTTGGTGGATTTGTTCAGCGGGGATGGCGTGCGAATACCCGCGACGACGTCTTCACCCTGCGCATTGACGAGCCACTCGCCGTAGAACTTGTTCTCGCCCGTGGCCGGGTTCCGCGTGAAGGCGACGCCCGTGGCCGAGGTGTTGCCCAGATTGCCAAACACCATCGCCTGCACGTTGACCGCCGTGCCCCATTCATGGGGAATGCCTTCGATGCGGCGGTAGGAAATCGCGCGTTTACCCATCCACGACTGGAACACGGCCCGCACCCCGCCCCACATCTGTTCCATCGGGTCGTCCGGGAAGGTCTTGCCCAAACTCTCTTTCACAATCTTTTTGAATTCTTCGCACAGCGCCTTCAGATCCGCCGCGTCTAGATCCGTGTCTTCCTTCACGCCTTTGGCATGCTTGACCGCTTCCATGGCATGTTCCAGCTTCAGGCGGATGCCTTCGCCCTCGGCCGTTTCCACGCCCGCCGCCTTCTCCATCACCACGTCGGAGTACATCATGATCAGGCGCCGGTAAGCGTCATAGGCGAAGCGCTCGTCGCCGCTCTGCTCGATAAGTCCAGGCAATGTCTTCGTCGTGAGGCCAACGTTCAGCACCGTCTCCATCATCCCCGGCATCGACATCCGCGCACCGCTGCGCACCGACAACAGCAGCGGGTCCTTCGTGCTGCCGAACTTCTTCCCCATCACCTTCTCCACCTTCTTCAGCGCCGCGTCTGCTTCGGCAATCAGTGATTTGGAGAAACGGGACTTGTTCTTGTAGTAC
>JACPGD010000508.1 GCA_016182645.1 Candidatus Hydrogenedentota bacterium
CCTGCCAAACACCGTCCCATAAATGGAGCAGCCCGAAGCGTGCCCAGTCGCGCGCCGTCCCGTAGTCGAACCCAGTCATGATGAAATTTCCCCACGGGTCCGGTTCGAGCACGAAATGGCGCGCGCCGATCTTGTCGAACAGCGCGCGCTGCGGAAACGTAAGATAATTCTCACCCTGTTGCTCGACCATGTCCCGAATGATCTTGCCCAACGTCAGCGGATCACAGTTGCGATAGCGCCAGACGGTGTTCGGCGGGAATTCCAGCGGCTGGCTGATGGAATAATCAAAGACGTTGATGGCGCCAAAGTAAACGCGGCTGTGATCGTCTTCGTTTGTAAACATGAGGCCATTGGCCGGATTGCCCATGGTGAAATCGAGGCCGCTGCTCATCCGCATCAGGTGCGCAATCGTGATGACGCTGCGGGGATCCGGCTCCTGGTGCCAGGCCGCGATCGGCGCGGGGTCATCCACCTTGAAATGCCCCTGTCCCACGAGAATTCCCACGAGCGCCGCCGTGATGCTCTTACCCATCGACCAACCGATGTGGCGCGTGTCCTGGGTGAAGCCCGGGGCATAGCGTTCGGCAATGATCTGTCCTTTGTACACAACAACAATCGCCCGCGTCCGCTGTGGCGCCGCCAGGCGCAGGTCGTCGAACGCATAGTCCAGCGCCTCCGCCAGCGCGGCCTGATCCACCTCCGGCGGCTGCTGGGCCGCATCAATCATGTCACCCATCGGCCAAAGGATTTCTTCGGTCTTGGTAGCAGGGGGTTGCCATACCTCCTGCTCCGGGGTCTGCGCGATGGTCTGTCCGGGGTGTGGCAACCCAGGACTACTCTGAGGCGAACGACTAATGGCGACGGGCGTGAAGTGGACTTGCTCTTCTCCGCGCGGACACAGCGTGCAGCCTTGGTCGCCGTTGTAGACCGCGACGCGCTCCGGCACGCCGTCCATGCGGGCCACCACTCGCTGCCGTTCGCGGTCCACTTCAAAATGAATCTTCTCCAGGTCTGGCATGCCTGGCAGCCAGGCGGGCTTCAGGTCGTTCTCAATAAACTCCTCCGGCGCCCGCCCCACCACGAACACGCCGCTGCATAACAGCTTCGCGAACAGCGCCATCACATTCTCGGCCCGTTCGAGGGCCGGGGCAGTGTCTAGTTCCGAGTTTCGCGTTTCGAGTTCAGGGGCAGGACTCCCCGCCGCCGGTTCCGCCGCCGCCCCGCCGGACCACCGTAGAACCGTGGCTACCAAACATACAGCAATAATCGTTCTTATGGTCGAACTTTTGTTCAATTCCTCAGTTTCCTGGTGGCGATCCTCCGCCCCCACACCTCCACCCTTCACTTTACCTCATTCCCCTTGGTTCCACCACTCGCTTGGTTCCACCACTCCTGCCTCTTCATCCTTCATCCTTCATCCCTAACAACGAAGGAAGGCCCGGCGATAGGCCGGGCCCTCCAAAGTTTCCCGTTCCGCAAAAGGGGGATTATTTCGTCGCGGCGGCGGCACTGCGGGTGGCCTCTTCGGGTTGCTGGGCGGGTTCTTGGGCGATTTCCAGCTTCTCCGCGAGGTCTTGCGCCGCCTTGGCATGTTGCTGGATGACGGGACGCAGCTTGTCAATGAGCGACGCGACGGCCTTCAAGTCTTCTTGCTTCTTCGCGTGGTCGAGCAGGTCCAGGCATTTCTGGTGGTGCTGCTGCGCCATCATAATGAATTCGCGGTCGAACTCCTCGCCGCTGAGCGACTCCAGCTTCTCCATCTTTTCCGCGTGCCGCTCGGCCTTGCTCTTGTCGCGCTTTGCCTCGCCTTCGGGCTTGGCGCCCGGCGCGGGCGCTTGGACCTCCGCGCCTTCGCCATATTTCCCTTCATGTTTGCCCTCGTGCGGCTTCTCGGCCAGCGTAATCTTCTGCTCCTGGGCCGTTTGCTTCACTTGGGCATCCGCTCTTTGGTGGTCCTGCACCATCTTCTGCGCGAAGGCTTTTACCTCTTCGCTCGAGGCCTTCGACGCGGCCAGTTGCCCGATCTTGATTGCCGCTAGATTGTCCTGGTGCAACTTGTTGAGTAACTTCTCCGCAGTCAATGGCCCCTTTTCCGCACCGTAGGCCAACGGCTGACTTTCGTCGCGGCTCGTCTTGCCCTCTTCCTGCGCCGTCGTTTTGCCCTCCGTCGGCTGCGTGGTGGCTTGTTCCGCGCTGGGTTGGTCCGCGCCGGGTTGGTCCGCGGGCTGGTCCTCGCCCGGCGGCGCGGCGAACGCCAGGGTGCAGACCAGGATCAGTACCGTCATTTCAGGGATTCTGTGGCGTGTCATTGTTCTGGCTCCTTCACGGTTGGTTGGGTCCCGACCTTGCTCCCGCCAGAGTTACTCAGCATGGCCCAGCCGGAGGCGGCCACGGTATCGGGCGATTTCCCTTTCCCCTATCGGGTTGCCCCCCACGGGATGTACAAACAAGGCCCACGATCTTGCAGCATGATCGGAGGAGTTCAGTTCTGAAGGCTTCTGTGCTACAGTACACGTGAGTGCTCTTGGACAACTTCCCGCGTGCTCGCAGGAGGCGAGGGGCTGCCGGCATGGAAATCCGTTTACTCAATCTCGCTGTCATCTTTGCGGCCTGGGGAAGTTTGTTCTTGGGCTTCCACAGCCAGGCACTCGCGTCCACTCCGTCTGGCTGCCTTCCGGTTCTCCTTTCGGCACGTCCAGCCGCTTCAGATTTCATCGGTGGTGACGAGCCGTGGCTGCGCGTGACTTCCAGCATCCGCATCAATACTCCGCCTTTGGACTGTCTGAACGAATGCACGGGCCCCAGTCCGGATGCGGACG
>JACPGD010000499.1 GCA_016182645.1 Candidatus Hydrogenedentota bacterium
GGTCTGTTGAAACTGCCGAAGGAACTGCGCAAGCTCCTGGCCGAGGCCGGCGTTGGGCCCGCGCGGCACATCGTCGTCTATAGTGGCATGCAAGAGGCAGCCGACGTAAAGGCCGCCACCCGCCTCTTCTGGATTCTCGAAAACTGCGGCTACCCGCGCGTCTCGCTGTTGAACGGCGGCTTCGCCAAGTGGAAAGCCGAAGGCAAACCCGTCGAAAAGGGCGCCTCGAAAGTGACTGCCATCGACGTCGAGTCCATCGACCTCAACAAGTTCAACGCGACCCTCGCGGAGCGGGCCGATGTGTTGCGATTGATTGAGCATCACACCGGCACGTTGCTCGACCTGCGCGTGCCCGAGGAATATGCGGGCATCAGCAAGAAAGACTTTGTCGACACCGCCGGCCACATCCCCCGCGCGCAAAGCTGTCCCGCCGGCGATTTCGTCCAGGGGCCGTATTTTGAATTCAAAACGGCCGGCGACCTGGCCAAGGTGCTTGGCGAGGTGGAACTGAAACCAGGTGGGCCAGTCGTCACGTACTGCAACACGGGCCGCGACGCCACCATCGGCTACTTCGGCCTGCGTCTCCAGGGCATCGACAAGGTGAAGGTCTACGACGGCTCCATGGTGGAATGGAGCAAACAACCGGCAGTGAAAGTAGAAGACCCGAGGTAAAGGTGAAGTCTGGCCTGTCTGACGAAAAGTGTCCGATCTTTCCGATCCGACCGATCCGTCCGATTTTCAAAAGGAATTGACCCGTATGCAGTACCGCCGTTTTGGTAAAACCGAATTTCAAGTGCCCGTCATCAGTTGCGGGGGCATGCGCTACCAGCAATCCTGGAAAGACACCGACCCCGTCAGCGACGAGAGCCAGCAAAACCTCGAGGCGTGCATTCGCCGCGCCCTCGAGCTTGGCATCAACCACATCGAGACCGCGCGCGGCTACGGCACAAGCGAGTACCAGTTGGGCAAGATTCTGCCACAACTTAAGCGCGACGAAATCCTTGTGCAGACCAAAGTCGGCCCGGAAAAGGACGTGGAGAAATTCAAGGCCACGTTTGAAAAGTCCATGGGCCTACTGCGCCTGGAGTACATCGATATCTTCTCCTTCCACGGCATCAACTGCGAGGAAGAGTACGAGGCAATGCTCGTCTGCCTCGAGACAGCCCAGCAGTGGAAGCGGGAAGGCCGTATCCGCGACATCGGGTTCAGCACGCACGGGCCGTCGGAAATCATTCTTAAAACGATACAAACCGATGCATTTGAGCACGTAAACCTGCACTGGTACTTCATCCTGCAGGACAACTGGCCCTGTATCGAAGCGGCGGCCGAGCGCGATATGGGCGTCTTCATCATCAGCCCGAATGACAAGGGAGGCATGCTCTATAAACCGAGCCAAAAACTCATCGAGCTCTGTGAACCGCTGCATCCCATGGTCTTCAATGGCCTGTTCTGTCTCATGCATCCACAAGTCCACACCCTCAGTTGCGGCGTCGCCCGGCCCGAAGATTTTGACATTCACATGGAAACCGTCGACCACCTCGACGAAGCCGCCGATCTCGCCGTGCCCATTGCGGAACGCCTCGAAAAGGAACTTGTGCAAACCTTGGGCGACGACTGGGTCGACACCTGGCACGAAGGTTTGCCCGAGTGGGCGGAAACGCCCGGAAACATCAACATCCCCGTCATCCTCCGCCTGCGTAACCTCGCCCTCGCCTACGACATGATCGAATACTGCCAGATGCGCTACAACCTCCTCGGCAGCGGCGGCACCTGGTTCCCCGGCAAGCCTGCCGAAGACCTCGGACAATACGATCTCGCCCCCTGCCTTCAGCACTCCCCCCACCGAGGCATGATCCCCGCGCTCCTCTCAGAAACCCATGCCCTCCTTGGCGGCGAAAAGAAGAAAAGACTGCAACAGGACACCTAGCCTGACCTCGGCTTGTGGATACGCAGCATCTGGCAAATCGACACCGGAGAGCAATGTCCGCGTTTGATTACGCCAATCCCGGAGTAAGTGCAATGCCATTTCCGCTATTCCAAGATGTAATTCTGAAGCGAGACTTGCCGGACGACGAACTGCTTGCAGGTGACGTGGGAACGGTGGTAGAGCAGCATGTCGTGCCGGGCAGCGAGGACGGATATAGCGTCGAATTCTTTGACATGACCGGGCGGACGGTTGCTGTGGTCACCGTGCCTGAAAGCGCGCTACGTGCACCAACCATCGCGGATCGCCCCACGGTCCGCGCATTGAGTTCATGAGTATCTGGGGTATCCTGATCAAAGCACGATCTCGCTGAAGGACGGAAGAGGTTCCGTGCAGGGGGAAGGCGTTGGCCACGCAGACGCGAGGTCATCCTCCGTGTCCAATTCGCCGTCAAGGCCGGCACTGCGGAATTCGCAGGCCCCCTCCGGGGTCGGGGAAAAACTATAGGGATTACCGGTATACAGGTCCGTAATGGACAACGTGGGATACGCTTGGTGCAGTTCTTCGAGGGACGTGGGCACTCGGCCATGCACCCGCTGAAACTGTGCCGTGCGCAGCGCCAGAGAAAGTACTTCGATTTTGGCGGCGACGCGATAAAACATGCCAATGCTGCCGCAGAGCGTTCCAAGCCGCTGCGAAGCACTGTAAATAGGGGGCAACGCGTAGAGTTCCTGCCCAAGGCGACTTAGCGTTTCCAAGTGCTCCCAAAACGGCGGTTGCGCCAGCGGCACAATCTTGTCCATGTACCCCATGAACGTTGTCACGTCATGATTGAACAGCGGCCGGCAGGGCGGACGTGTCCAAAGCCAGGATCGCCCGCCTACCCACCAGCCGGCCAGTTTGACCGAGTCCGCCAGGCTGCGCTCCGGCCAACCGCTTAACCCCTGTGCCTGCCACAGCCGTTCGCGTTCCAGGGCTTGCGTCAACAATGCGGGATCGGCGAGCGCCGCCAGCGCCTCCGCAAGAACGCCTAACTCCTGCTCGGAAAGAGCGTCGCGATGCATAAGGTGCTTGAGAGGGGTCCCGATGCCGTTCGGAACCGTGAAGAGGAAGACGATGTGCTCCAGGGCACCGGCCTCTGCCACCATCCGTTCCAGCTTAAGCATGGCCAGCATGTCCTGCACCGCTTGCGCGTGGTTATGTTCCGCAAGGGCCGCGTCACAGTCTCTCCTGAGGCAGTCCACGCCGGCCTGCACTCTCGAAAGCCTTCGCCGCGGACCATCCGGGGCGCGCGGGGGAATGTCGAGGCAGGTCAATTCATCCCTCAGCACCCACTCCCGCACCGCACTGATCTTCGCGTCATACTTGGCGTGAAACTTGGCCAAGTACTGCGCCATCTCGCCTGTCGTATCTTCCTCGGCAAAGCATGGAACGTTCAGGAGGGAGAGGGGCGCGGTTCGATCCTCCCAGAGCATCTTGCCGATCTCCTCCAGGTTCGGTTCGGCAGGCACAGGAGTCTGGGAAGGCGATGCCGAAACTGGGGACGCCGTCGTCGCGGGGGATACCAGTCCTGAATCATTCGGCGCTTCGTGCGAGGCGAGGATGGAATCCAAAACGCGCTCCCGCTGTTCGTCCGTGTAGCGCAACAGCCAAACATACCCGGCCGCCAGGCCGGCCACCGCCAGCGCAACGACTATCACGGCCTTCTCCTTCCCGGGCATCCCCCCTCTCCTGTGCGCTTCAAACACCATCGGGTTGCCGGGCAGTCCCGGAAAAACCACC